>PWNM01000582.1 GCA_003557825.1 Candidatus Hydrogenedentota bacterium
ATAAATGCCAGACCGCCTAATGAACCGTCTCAGATGGCTTTCCAAAGACGGATGAGCTTTCGGCGGAATCGTTCCTGGACTCTGACCGGCCCCCTAATGCTTTCCCACCGGTAGACACTGGCCGGAGTCGCGGTAAGGGCATCGGCGGGCAATCAACTCGTTCATAGGTTCCTTTGTCTGGATGCAGCCGACCGCACACTTTGCCCGGGCAATAAACCTTTGTGCATGCATCAGTTTACCAATGCGCCCGCGTACTCGCAACCATGCTTTGGACACGCCCCAACCGCGGTTAGTATGATATAAGGATTGCGGACAACACAGGAGAGCGAGCCATGAATCTGTATGGAAAAGAATTGAGCAAAGATGACCTTCGCCGCCGGGTGGGCAGCATGGACCAGGTGGCCGGTATTCGGACGGTGCAACTCCAGGATGGCAACGAACACCCTATGCGGGCCGCCTTGGTACACACGGGTACAGGCCTTGAATTTACCGTATTGCTCGACCGCTGCCTTGATATTGCCTCGGCCTCGTTTCAGGGGAAAGCCATGGGATGGCGTTCGACCACGGGCAATGTGGCGCCACAGTTTTACGAAGCCGAGGGCCTGCGGTGGTTACGCAGCTTCAATGGCGGATTGGTGGCCACGTGCGGACTCATGAATGTGGGCGCGCCCAAGGATGAGAGCGCCTTGCTGGGTACGGGGCTGCATGGCCGCATTGGCAATACCCCGGCAAAGGATATTCAAATTGCTCAGGAGTGGGTGGACGACGATTATGTCCTGCGAGTGACCGGAACCATGCGCGAAACGCGCGTCTTCGGCGAGAACCTAACCCTGAAGCGGACGATTTCGACCAAACTCGGGTCATCGGAGTTCGAGATTCACGATGTACTGACGAACGAGGGGTTCAGCGCGACTCCGTTTCAGTTGCTCTACCACTGCAACCTCGGTTGGCCGGCAGTCGATATCGGATCGGAGATCATCGCTCCGTCTCGTATCATGGCTCCACGAGACGCCGACGCGGCCGACGGCAAGGAGCAATGGGGCGTTATGGATGGGCCGACCCATGGCTATGCGGAGAAATGCTATTTCCATGACATGGAACCCGATTCCAATGGGATGGTGACCTGCGCCGTCGTGAACAGCGGCTTCGAGCGTGGCGAGGTCTTCGGCGTTTATGTTTCGTACTCCAAGGCGACGTTGCCCCGGTTTACCGAATGGAAGCAGATGGGTGAGCAGGATTACACCCTCGGTCTGGAACCCTGCAATTGCGGCGTATCGGGCAGAGACGTGGACGAGGCAAACGGCCTGTTGCATACCATTGAGCCAGGCGAACAAAAGGAATACCGTCTGGCATTTGGACCAGTGACGACGGCCGATCAGGTTGCCGCATTGCGCACCGCCTGTGGCAGCACGCCCCCGAAAATCGTTGATGATTATTTCGAGTTTGTGCCAAAACCCGAGTAGGATGATATAGATGGCTGGACATGTTTATCTAGTTGCGGCGGGGTTGCTCATATTAACCGGCGTTGCCGTAGCTGAGGTCAATGAATCAGAGGAGGCTGTCCATTCCGAAAGCCGCGACGCGGAGATTTGGATGGGCGGTTACCGACCCGAGTCGCTTGAGGTGGAGGAACTGGACTGGTCCTTTGTGAAACAGAACCTCGATGTACTTGAGCTGTATATCAATATGATTGCCTACCTGACGCCCGAGGACCACTACGGTCCACTGGTGGAGGTTTGTAACGCCCATAACATCCCGATCGCCATCCAATGCGGATACTTTGATTGGGACAGCGAACTGGAGGAATTTACTGCTCCCAACCCCAAACCCATTAGCGATCGGGTCCGTACGCGTATGGAACCGGGCGTGGGCGTCGAGACGGCCCGCGAGGAGATTCGCAAGATCGCCCACTTGATTGAGGCCGGCGGAACGCCTGCTTATATCGTAATGGATGGCCCCGTTCGCCGTCTGATGAATCCTGGAGCGGATACGGGTCGCACAACGCCAAGTGGCGAGGATCTTGAGGGATTCGACTCCCTTGACGATGCGCTTGACGAGATCATTGCCTATATGCGTACCTGGCGCGAAGCATATCCAGATGTCGAGTTCATCTTGTTGACCAATTTTCCCAACTGGGGCTGGAAAGGCGAAATGGCCTACTGGGGCAGCGGTCCAGATGGTATGTTTTGGGGCGATTATTACCCCGTTGTTAAGGCCCTGCTCGAACGAACGCAGGCCGAAGGTCTGAAACCCGCGGGACTGCGGGCGGACAACCCCTATGACTTTCTACTCGGACGAAAGGATCTAACAGGTACGCCCTGGCCCGAACCTATCAAGGATCCGGCCACGGTCAACTGGCTCGATCGTCTCCTTGAACTCGAGGCATTGGTGCGAGAAGCAGGAGTCCAGTTCGATATCATCGTGAACTCCGACACCGGAGGCGGCACGTCCGACGAACTTTTCTACAGGGAAACACTCGAGTTCATCGACGTATACCAGGAGGCTGGGGGCAATGCGGATCGTTATGTATTTCAAAGCTGGTATCCCCACCCCGAGGCTATGGGGCCGGAAGATGAACCTTACACCATGACCTATCTGATGCGTTCGGCCATTCAACGATTACGGGGTGAAGCCGTCGTGGAGTCCGACCAAGACGCCCCGACTCAGTAGCCTTCCCGCCGATTCACAGGAGCAGCGATTCTCACACACTGCTCCCTATTGAGGTTCACATATGCCCAAAATCGACATACGTTACATTGCCATGGGGATCAGCCTGGCCGTTGCTATGCTCATGCTGGCAGGTAAACTCACCGCCTATTATCTTACGGGTAGCTCCGCTATCATGTCCGATGCGGTGGAGTCCGTCGTGCATATCATTGCTACTGGCATTGCCGCGTTCAGCCTTTGGTTTTCCCATCAATCCGCATGCGAACGCCATCCCTATGGCCATGGCAAGATTGCTTATTTCAGCGCCGGCTTCGAGGGGGCGCTGATTCTCACGGCGGCGGTTTTTATCATGTACACGGCCATTCGGGCCCTGATTCTGGGCGCGGAGCTTCATGATCTGCACATCGGAATTGCCCTGACCGGCCTGCTTGCCGCGACGAATCTTGCTCTGGGGATTTTTCTTATCACGGTGGGCAAACGGAAGAATGCCCTGATTTTGGTATCCAATGGCAAGCACGTCCTGACCGATGTCTGGACGAGTGCAGGCGTGGTTATCGGCGTGACCATTGTTTGGTTGACCGGCATTCCCTGGCTCGATCCGCTCGTCGCCTTTTTCGTCGGCGCCAATATCCTCTATGGCGCGTGGTCACTTATGAACCGATCGTTTCGCGGACTCCTCGACGAGGCCGACCCGAATCTCACAAACCGATTGCTCGCCTGTTTACAAGACAACGTGACCAACGGCCATCTGCTAGGATTCCATCAACTAAGGCATCGGCAATCAAATGATGTGATGTGGGTCGAGGTTCACATGCTGCTTTCCGACGACCTAGCAACCGGCGAAGCCCATGTAAAGGTGACCGAAACGGAGGAATCAATTCGGAGCAAATTCCCCGAATACAATGTCTATATTACCTCCCATGTCGAGCCCGTCCATCACGAAGATGCCCATCCGGGCGGCCACACAGGCATTGGAGATCCCTATGCCGACTCCACGTTCGCACATCCAGCAGAGCTTCCTCCACACGGGCCATAGGCGTATAATGGCGGTGAGAACACAAAGCTTCTTTTCCTGATCAACCCGATGGAGATGCGCAATGGGAAGTACAACATTATGCTCGGCGGTTTTGGTTGCATTAACGATAGGGCTCACTGCGGGAGCTGCGGCGCCTCCTTCTGGATTAACGGTTGAAGATGGTGTTCTCATGCGGAATGGCGAACCGTACCGTGCCATGGGCATGAATTTCTTCAGTGTCTTCTACCGCCGTGTTCTCGATCCCGAAGATACGACATGGCGCGATGGACTGGAGACGCTGTCCCGCAAGGATGTTCCGTTTATTCGTTTCATGGCCACGGCCTTCTGGCCTTCGCAGATGGAGTTGTACGAAGAGGATTCAGAGGCGTTCTTCGCCTTGCTTGATGGGGTCGTTGAGGCAGCAGAAGAGCTGGACATTGGGTTGATCCCCAGTCTGTTTTGGTATGACGCCTGCGTTCCGGATTTGGTAGGAGAACCCCGAAGCGCTTGGGGCGATTTGGATAGCAATACTATCGCCTTCATGCGTACCTACACGCAACAGGTCGTGACCCGTTATAAGGACTCCCCTGCCATATGGGCGTGGGAATTTGGGAATGAGTATGACCTTTCCATCGACCTTCCCAATGCCGCCGACCATCGTCCTCCTATTTGGCCGAACTTGGGCACGGCGGAGTCCCGAAGCGAGACGGACGACATGACCCTCGAGATGCTCGTTACCGCCTTCGGCGAATTCGGGCGGTTAGTGCGCACCATCGACCCCCACCGTCCTATCACTTCTGGAAATGCCACTCCTCGGCCCAGTTTGCACCACCAACGCATTGAGGGGAGCTGGCAACAGGACACCCCCGAGCAGTTTAAGGCCAATCTCGCCGCCCTTCATCCCGACCCGATGAATATGCTGAGCATTCACGTATATCCGGGTGTGGTCGATGGCTATTTTGGCCGCGAGCGGCTCACCTACCGCAATCTTCTGGAGGTTTGCATGGAGGCATCCCGGGAAATCGGCAAACCGCTGTTTGTGGGAGAATTCGGGGCGTCCTTTGTCGAGGAGCATGGTGGTCTGGAGGCATCGACGGAGAAGATATTCGAACAGTTTGATGCCATCGAAGCGACGGGCGTACCCCTCGCCGCCATCTGGAACTATGACCTGGGTGAAGAGGATGGCCCGTATAATATAACGGAAACCAACGAACGGGCGTTTATCTTCGACCGCATTGCCGAGTCCAATCGCCGGATGATGTCCAACAATCTATTGGAGGAGGAATAACCATGCCAAGTGAACTGCCGAATATCGTAATCGTCCATTGCCACGACCTGGGCCAATACCTGCATTGCTACGGGGTTGAGACAGTGCGTACGCCACGTATCGATGGGTTTGCTGAATCGGGCGTACGGTTCGCCCAGTCCTTCTGCACGGCTCCCCAGTGTAGCCCGTCGCGGGCGTCGCTGTTTACGGGACGCTTCCCCCACTCCAACGGCGTGATGGGGTTGACCCATGCGGACTTTGCCTGGGATCTGCACGAGAACGAAAAGCACCTGGCCCAATATCTGAAGGAGATTGGCTACCGAACCGCTGCATTAGGCGTTTTACATGAAAGCCGTTCCGGGGCCGCTCGTTGCGGATTCGACAGTCATGAGCCGAATCCCTGGGCTTCGACCACCACAGACAATGCCATCGCGCGGATCGAGGAATTCGCCAAAGATACCGATACGCCGTTCTTTCTTTCTATCGGGTATCTCGAACCTCACCGTACTCCCATTCCGACCGGACATGACATGGGCTTCCTGTCGGAAGAGTTTGGCCCGGACGCGACGCTTGGCATCGAGATTCCCGGCTATCTGCGCGACACCGAGGGTACTCGAATCGAACTGGCGGAGTTACAAGGGGCGGTGAACCATGCCGACGGGCAATTCGGGCGTATCCTCGATACCATCGAACAAAAGGGGCTCGAATCGAATACGTTGGTCATCTTCACAACGGATCACGGCGTGGCTATGCCTCGCGCAAAATGTACGCTTTATGATCCCGGTATCGAAGTGGCCTTTATCCTGCGGTTACCGTCGCGCGATGGTTGGCACGGCGGGGCCGTTCACACGGCGATGATCCAAAATATCGATGTGCTGCCCTCGCTGCTCGATCTGGTGGGCCTTCCCACGCCCGACAATATACAAGGAACCTCTTTCGCACCGCTTCTTGAGGGTCGTTCCTACACGCCACGGGAGGAGCTTTTCGCTGAGCTGACCTACCACGACTACTATGACCCCAAGCGCTGCATTCGAACCGAGAACCACAAACTTGTGGTCAATTTCACAACGGCTCCCTTCTTTATGGACCCGTCGCAGTCGTGGCGTCCCCGCTCCGATACGGTCGAACCGCCTAACAATGCCCTGGCCTATCACGAGCATGTCGAACTATATGACCTTCGCGAGGATCCGTGGGAACTGGCCAATCTGGCCGACGATCCGGCCTATGCCGATGTTCGGACCGAGTTACTGAAAAAGCTCTATCGCCATATGCAAGCCGATTCGGATCCCATACTCGAGGGAGCCGTGACGTCGCCGATGCATGAACAAACGATGCGTTATTTAAGGGAGGCCTAGCATGATGAACTGGATGGTTGTGTCGTTCGTAAGTGTTGTGGGGATTCTGGCCTTTGCAGCCGGTGCAGAGCCGCGCGTGTTTCATGTGGATGATTTCGGCGCGAAACCGGATTCCGGAGAGGATGCCGGACCGGCCATTCGCGCAGCCATCGCTTCCGCCCTTGCCGTAGAAGGCTCCACTGAGGTGCGATTTGGACCGGGCGAGTATATTGTGGGGGCCAACGAAAATGCCCGATTTCATCTCGAGATTTCAGATGCATCGAATCTGATCCTCAACGGAAATGACGCCACCATCATCCTACAAAATCCGCTTGCCGGGGGCGTCGCATTTCACAGTTCAAGCACGTGCGGCGTCAAGGGTCTTACATTCGACTACGAGACGTTGCCCTTCACGCAAGGAACGGTTGTTGCCGTTGATGAAGAAGGCGGAACATTTGACCTGGACATCGATCCGGGCTTTCCCGATCTCGATACGCCCTGGATGCAACGCACCTTGGGAGAGACAATAGGTAGTAGTCAGTTGCCCGGGTTTGGCATGCAACGGGAACGAGACACGTTTCGCCTCAAGGAAAACGCCGTTAGCGCCATGGCCCTAGGCGGTTGGGAGCATATCGCAGACCGGGTCTATCGTGTGAGGCCAACCAATGAAACGGGCCTGCCCTTGCCATGGCCGCACATGGAAGTGGGCGATGGGTTCGTCTACGTTGCCCGGACCCATGGCGCAGTGGTCTATTTTTACCAATGTGATACGGTAGACGTTCACGATATCACCATCTACGCCGGGCCGAGCGCCGCCGTCATCGCCGATCAGACCGATGACTTGCATGTACGC
>PWNM01000222.1 GCA_003557825.1 Candidatus Hydrogenedentota bacterium
CACCACCAGATTGTGATAGCCAAAGCAAGCGCCCCGTTCGCACAGGGTAATCTCGTTATTACCGGTAGATGCGGCCTTTTCAACCACGTATTTCATGTCTTCAGGGGCCATGAACTGGCCCTTTTTAAGGTTCACCGGCTTCATGGTCCGAGCGGCTTCCACCACCAGATCGGTCTGTCGACATAGAAAGGCCGGGATCTGGAGCATGTCCAGGACTTCCGCGGCGGGACCGACCTGATGCACCTCATGGACGTCGCTCAGCACCGGTACGCCGACCTCTTTTCGTACGGCGTTCAAGACACGCAATCCCTCCGTGAGCCCTGGGCCGCGAAAGGCCTGAACCGAGGTCCGGTTTGCCTTGTCATAGCTCGCTTTAAACACCAAGTCGACATCGTATCGACTCGCGATTTCCTTCAGGGTCCGGGCAGTCTCGAATACCGTGTCCTCGTCTTCTATCACACAGGGTCCTGCGATAAACAACAACGGCCCCTCAAAGGGAGCCTCATGAAGCGGACTCGCAGGAACGATGCTCATTCGTCCATCCCTTTGACCCGGCGAATCGACTCGCGCACCAGCCCGGTCATCGAATCCGGGTTGGTCTCCGGAACCACGGCCTCGGGATATACATACCAGCTTTGGATGATATATCGTGTCGGAGCCGGACCGGTTTCCATAAAGAGGTCGAGGAACGCCAAGGTCCCCTCGCGGAAGGCGGCATCCGATTCGCCCCCGCCTTCTTCATCGTTGATGATCATGTTGAACTCGTACCCAAGCCCGGTGACATAGTCCTGCAGCTCGCGAATGCGCCCCATCCAGTCCACCGATGTCGGATCCTCAAGATTTACCGAAGGCCGCGTACCGATGGC
Source organism: Candidatus Hydrogenedentota bacterium (assembly GCA_003557825.1). Classification (GTDB taxonomy): domain Bacteria; phylum Hydrogenedentota; class Hydrogenedentia; order Hydrogenedentales; family SLHB01; genus PWNM01. The sequence goes on from PWNM01000222.1 coordinate 867, forward strand.
GTACCCATAGGGATTGTCCACCGTCAGGCCGCGGAAGGGGATGCCCGCTTCACGTGTCCGGCTCAATGCCTTCTCGACCACGGGATAATAATCGCCCCAGTCCATCCGCTCGGGACCCCGGGCGTGGTACGAAACATCGCCTTTCCAGCCCCAGTTCGGGAAATTGGTCAGCAGGAAGAATTCGATGTCCGGATACTCGGCGTGAACCGTTTGCATATAGACGATGAGCTGCTCGACGCACGCATCGAGATCGTTCAGTCCTTCCCTGTGGTCCGTGGAGTACATCAAGCGCCGGATAGGCCCGTCCAAATTGAGGAAGTCGATTCGACCACCGGCATCGACAAATCCTGCGATTTTCGCCATCTCATGCTCGGCGCTCCACCGCCCGTTGGTCTCGTCCATAGGGCCGAAATCCAATGTACCGCCGCACTCGACGGAGACCTTCAGGTTATGTTCGGCCACCATGGCTGCCAGTTTCGCAAGGGTTTCCTCGTCATATCCATTGAGCCGGTCGATATAGAACTGAATGCCATCGAGATGTTCCTGTACAAACGACCATTCGGCATCCTCTGCGACGAGATGCTCGGCGTTCCGATGACACATCCAGACCTCGGGGGCCGCTTCCACCTGCGCCGGGCATGCTACGGCAAGGACCGCCATGCAAACACAACCAATACGAGTCAGGTTCATGATTGGTCTCCTCAATTGTATGCGGCCTTTCGACCACGGGACTACGGCGCCAACGTAAGCGCCACCGCTTCGGACACATCAAACGTCACCATAGTATAGGGGATGATAGCGTTGGCGTCTACCTCCTGATTCGTGGGATCCTCGTAGAGCCGAGCCTGGGAGAGAGGGTATTCCAGTACGTTAATGGATTCGTCGTCGGACATGGTAGCTTGGATACGATCTAGATCAATGAGCGCCAACTCTGCCTCCCCCGTCAAGGAATCACAAAACTGAACGACGCCTCCTTTCGCGCTGCCATCGTAAGCCCCCGCCACAAAGACATGCCGCCCAGTTAGGCGGTCGAGGCCGGCATAGCCCATCGCGAGGGGCGCGATGGGTTCGCCTGCATCATCAACCATGTGAAAAGGCAACGTTACCCCAGCTTCCGCACTCAGTTCGCGCAAGAGCCGAGGCATTCCTTCACGATAGAAGCGGTCAAAGGGGCCGTGATCCTCTGCTGGGACAGGTCCGGCGAACAGTACGATACGGCCATCACCCAATATCCATTCCGCGGCTATGACTCGCCCATCGTCATCCCGCAACCGCGCCTGCCACACTTCGGGCAAGGGTCCGTCCCAAACGGGCACGGTATATCCCTGCCAAGTGCCTTCTGTTACGGATGGCAGGTCCCATTCCGCATCATCCACACGGGTCACCCGGGGAGATTCCATGTCTCCACCATCGGGTCGCAACCAGGTCAACCCATCGGCTCCAAATCCAACCACCCAACCGCCTTCGACAATCCATCGAAGAAATGCCATCGCAACGGACTCGGGAAACACCGTAACGCTCGAATTGGGCACAATCACCAAGGACCGTCCTTCGAGGTCTCCATCGCGAATCAATTGCTCGCCGGTGACATCTGGCAAAGCCAACCATCGGGCCCAACTGTATCCATAGACATCGGGATGGCCGCCGTTGCTCAAGGCCCGGTCGTAGACGCGCGACACATCGCGGTTGCGATAACGGGGCGCGCGAACCCAATGCGTAGCATGGCTGTGATAGAAAGCGACGGGATGGCGAGGCGGGCCTTCCAGGTCATACGCGCCCCACAGCGTATCCAGGGCATGCACGGCCTTGGCTGTGTCCGCAAGGCGCGGACCGGAGGCTATGGAGCCGACCAGGTGGCCGAAATGAGAGAAATTGAACTCGGTCGCCCCGGCGAGCAATCCATTCAACGCAATACGGGCCATCTCAGTGCGGCCAAACCGGTTTCCGTCGTTCTCGACCACCAGGTCCGAGGCCCCATATTGTCTCAGGATAGCCTGAGCGTAGCGCAAATCGGACAGGCTATGGGGGTTTGTCATGTGCAAGGCCCGGCCGCCGGGTAGGCTCCTAGTTTGTGCGGCGATGGCGGCGGCATCGGTCCCTTGATAGGCCGAGTATTCACCTACGGAAAACTTATACCCCACGTCTCCATGAAACGATTCCGCCACCAAGGCCATGTGCTCGGCCATGAAGTCGGTGAGATATTCCGTGCGCCAGGCCATCAGATCCTGCCAGTCGGCATCGGTATGAAGCTGGGCCTCCATCCGAGGCCGGGGCATGGGAAGGGCGGCCCAATCGGAGACCGATGCATCCCACGCGGTGTTCAACCCTTCAATGGTTCCATAGCGTTCCTTCAGCCATTCGGTAAACCGCGCTTGCGCCAGAGGGTCGTAGCACAGGAACCGGAGGTTGTGCCATTCCGGACCCATATAGTGCTCGGCCTCGCCAAAAAACGACGGCGGCGAGATATAAACCCGCCGAATGCGCGGATCATCGCCAAACCGCTCGCAGAACGCCCTTTCGAAGCGGCGCAGTTCATCGAGAAAGACCGGGTCAAACATATTCTGCCGGTCTGCCCATTCATTGCCGTCGGCATCCTGTACGGGTTGCCACGGGACGGTGCGAATATGGGGCGCGAAGGTGGCCGCCACTCGTTGCCCGTGGTCAGCGAACCGCACGACCTCGGCCTCGAAGGCGTCAAACAAAAAAGGCGCATCCACTCCTTCGGCTTCGGGCAATACCAGCAACTCGGGATGCGCCCCGAGATAATCAAAGGCCTGCCAGTGGTCGCGTTCCATGTGGTCCGGCATATGAACAATCACGCCCAGCGACACCGGATCATTCGCAGCCATCATCCACCCCACCAACGAACACACGGCTAAGTACAGCATGAAGACTACCTCCGAAGTTGGTACATCTCGCTTCCATGGGGAGCGAGGCGCAAGGCACAACGGGCTCCGCCTTCCGAAACTTCAACGGGAATCTGCTCCTCGGTAATCATGTTCTCCAGGATCGTGTAGCCCGCGCCGTGGCGGCCCAGCTCGATCTGGAACTCGGCAGCATCTTCACGATCACTGGTGGCCACCAGAAAGGCCGCATCGTGCCCATCGCTGAGCAGATCGACCCGCGTACCGGGCAGGTCGGCGGAAATCTCCGGCCGCACATCCCCCAAGGCCACCAACGAGCACACCAATCGGTCGGCTGCCTGCGACGGCTCGACCCCCGACCAATAGGCTGCCAACGTCCCCACCATGATAGCCTTGCCTTGGCCATAGGTGGCCTGGGTGATGGCGACGCGGCCATCTTCGAACCGCGCCAACACCTCCGCATGGGTCGGTATCAGTTCCTCCGCAAACCGGTAGCCCCAGACCCGCTCGCCCTTGCGAATCATCCACAGGTCGGCTTCCATACGCATGGGGGTGCGGTCCACATTGCCTTCGGCGACTCCGCCCGATTCCAGGTAGGCGTCGAAAACCGTCGAGCCCGACGTGCGCAACCCTTCGCGTACGCCAAAGACCTCGTCGAAGCCCAGCCCCGGTAGCCGGTAGGAATGCAAGCCGGTGGATTCGCATACCCCGCCGAAGAAGGCTTCGGAAATGAGCGTCCCGCCGTCCAGCACAAACTGTTTCAGCCGTTCCGCTACGGCATCTTCCATGTAATAGGGGAAGGGGTAGTAGATCACTTTATATGGCGTCAGGTCCTGTTCGAGAATGTACTCGGTCGACACCACATCGGCGTTGAACTGGTTGCGATACAAGGCCATGAACGCGCCGTATACCGAATGGTAATGCCGGTCAATGCTGCGGCCGGCGCACCAGTCGAAGATCTGATTGCGTGTGCCGTTGACGATGGCCACCTCCGCGGGCAACGGGCGTGCCCCATGCAAGTCGGCCGCATGGCGTTGGAGCCCGGCATTGATCCGCTTTGTAAACCGGAGCGGCTCGGTCTCGTTGCCCTCGAGGTCGGTCAATCCCCACGCAGGCGATTCCGTGCCCAAGGTTTCCGGTCGATACTGCCAGAAGAGAAAGCCTTTTACCCCCCGGGCAAGGGGAATCAGGATGTGCCGTTTCATGTCTTCGAAGGACACCACGGGCGGACAGTTGAACGTGCTGCCGTGAATGGCATGGATCTCGGCGTTGATCACGGGTTTACCCGGAGCGGCCACGGTCGTCAGGGCCGCCGCAAAGGGATGGCTGCCTACGCTATTGCCGAACACATCGCAAACCGCCGCCAGCCGGTATTCGTCGCTGGCGCAGGTGATAACGTTGAAATAAGGCATCGGCACCGTGTGGACCATGACCGGCGTACTTGAATCGTGCGCCCGTATCGCTTCGGCCCGCATGCGCAACTCATCAACCATGGTATCCACAAAGAACATCCGCCAGTCGATCATGTCGGTGAACGTATCGGGCAACCGGGGCGCTTCGACCTCGTCCCAGCTCTGGTAGTTCCGGCCCCAACGGGCATTAAGGGCATCTACGGTTTCGTATCGGGTTTGCAGCCAGGTGCGAAAGGCAGCGACGGCATGCTCCGAGTAGTCCACGATCTGCTCGACCCTGGGTTCACGGGCTGCAAAGCCGTTGAGCTCGGGCTCATTCCACAAATCCCATAGGTATAGCGCCGGATGGTCGGCGAAGGTTCGCGCCAACGCCTCGGTAAAGGCCCGGCGTATAGCAATCCCTTCGGCATGATGGTAACTGGGTCCGGGCGAGCCGCCAATCTGCCGGCATGCGTTGGCCCGGGGATACAAAGGCAAGCCATCGTTGCGTACCATGACGGAATCGGGATAGTGTCGCCAGAACCAGGCGGGCGCCACGTCGTAGATGGCATTGATCACGACCTTGAGGCCATTCTGGTCGGCGAGATCCATGAGCTCCGCCAGATCGGAAAAATCGTATTCGCCTTCCCGTGGATTGTTCCAACGCCATTGCGCCCAAATCTTGATCGTATTGAACCCGTGATCGGCCATGGCCTTCATATCTCGGGCCCACTGGTCCAGCCGAGGCGTGGGCGCTCGATAATACTGCGCCCCAAAGGGAATAAAAGTTGTGTCCAACATGATCGGATGTCCTATGGTTTGTTCCTGAAGGGCACGAGCCTACAGGATTGCGGTGGGATTGTCCAAAACGCTCCGGATGGCGGTTCCCAGCTTTTTACTGCTGATCGGTTTGGTGAGGTAGGCCGCCACGCCGAGTTCCTTGACCTGCCGCGGATTCACCCCTTCGGCAAATCCCGATATCAATATGACGGGCATATTGGGTCGGTATGCCATGATATCCCGGGCCACGTCCATGCCGGTGCACTCGGGCATGATCAGATCCGTAATCACTACCGCATACGCATCCGGCCGTTCCTGAAAGGCCTCAATAGCCTCAGCGCCGCTGGTGAACAACGCCGGTTTGTACCCCAGTTGCCGGAGCATTTGCCCGGTCATCTGCACAATCTCTTCGTCGTCGTCTACAAACAGGATAGACTCGGCGCCGTTGATAGCGGGTTCTTCGACGGCGGGATGGTATTCATCCAAATCTTCGACCAAAGGCAAATAGATCTCGAATTGGGTTCCTTCATGCAGAACACTACGGACCAGGATGGCTCCATTGGAACTCGACACAATACCATGCACCGTGGACAACCCTAGACCCGTACCCTCGCTGGGCGTCTTGGTTGTGTAAAACGGATCGAAAATGCGTTGCATAGTATGCTGATCCATACCGTGCCCTTTATCTTTCACAGTAAGACAGGCATAGGTTCCGGGTTCGACTCGTCCCACATCGCCCAGCTTGGGGGACTCGATGTCCACCCGCGCGAGGGTGAGTTCGAGGACACCGCTCCGGCGCCCCATGGCCTGATAGGCATTGGCGCACAGGTTCATAACCACCTGGTGAATCTGGGTTGCATCGGCCATGACAATACCGCACTCCTCGTCGACCTGATGCCGCACTTCGATTGTTGCCGGCAATGATACGCGGATGAGTTCGAGGGCATCGGCGATGGCCGGTCCAATCGCAATGGGTTTTTGCTCGAGTTCGACCTGCTTGCTGAAGGTCAGGATCTGCTTGACCATGGCCGCCCCTCGATTCCCGGCCTTGATGATTTTCTCGACGTTCAAATGACCGGGATGCTCTTCCGGCAAGAGCTGCTCTAATATCTCGCCATGGCCCAGTATCAGCGACAGCACGTTGTTAAAGTCATGGGCGATTCCTCCCGCCAGCGTGCCAATGGCCTCAAGTTTTTGCGCCTGCCGGAGTTGACGC
>PWNM01000262.1 GCA_003557825.1 Candidatus Hydrogenedentota bacterium
CCTTACAAGAGCCTCAGGGTATGCCTTACGTAATAAATGGCGCTTACCTGATTTCTTTTCTGCTTACGAACGAGTAGAATATAGCCATATCAAGTGAGAAGCCCTCACCCGATCCACCCGTTGCGCAAGCAGCGGGTAACCGGCTACTTCCCAGGCGGGCCACTTCCCCTCAGGTGGCCCGCCAACTTCATCTCAGGAAACGATTGATTTCCCGACTACGTATTACGAGCCCGCTTTTTGGGGCACAGGCCTTCTTTGTCGCGTTCCATCAGGCGGGTTAACACGGCCTTTTTGGCGTGAAGACGGTTTTCGGCTTGGTCGAATACGATGGACCGTGGTGAGTCAACCACCGAATTGGTTACCTCGAGGCCGCGCTTTGCCGGTAGGCAATGCATGAATACGGCGTCTTTCTTGGCGAGTTTCATCGTCTTGGCGTTGACCTGATAGGGCATAAAGGTCTTCTTGCGTGTAGTTTGTTCTTCTTCTTGTCCCATGCTTGCCCAGACATCGGTGTAGACCGCGTCGGCGTCTTTGAGTCCTTCAGCCAGGTCGTGGGTCACGTTGACTTCACCTTGCGCATCCCGTTGGGCCCGTTCGAGTACATCGGTTTCAACCTCATATCCCGGTGGACAGACCAGGGTGACATTGAGCGGAATTCGCGCCGCAAAGTGGAACCATGAGGCGCAGACATTGTTGCCATCCCCGACGAATGCTAGTTTCAGGTTGACAAAATCGCCCTTATGTTCGCGAAGCGCTTGCGCATCGGCGAGGATCTGACAGGGATGCAGTTTGTCTGTCAGGGCGTTGATCACAGGAATGGCCGAGTGTTCCGCCAGCTGCGTGACCACTTCATGGGAGAAGGTACGGGCCATGATACCGTCGACCCAGCGGTCGAGGTTTCGGGCCACGTCCGGAACCGATTCGCGTTCTCCCAGCCGTGTCTCCAAAAGGACGGCATGACCGCCAAGCTGCAGCATGCCCACCTCGAACGTTACCCGGGTCCGCAGACTGGGCTTCTCAAAAATCATTGCCAGCGACTGCCCTGCCAGGAACGGATGGGGGCGCCCTTCTTTTTGGATGCGCTTGAGTACATCGGCGAGTTCGAGAAGCTCCAGGATTTCGTCGCCCGTCAGATCGGCCAGTGATACCAGGTCGGTTACCATTGCAGTTCTCCCAAAATCCGGTCCAGCGTGTTCAGAACATGATCAACATGGTGCGTTTCGATGATCAACGGCGGCACAAACCGAAGCACATTCGGACCGGCGGGGCCGCAGATAATGCCCGCCGTGATCATGGCATCAACCACGGGTTTTACCGGTTGCGTCATTTCGACGCCTATCATTAGTCCGAGGCTTCGGATTTCCTTGATGGCTCCGTGTTTCTCCGTCAGTCTGTACAGTCCATCTCTGAAATGGTCACCCACGGTACGAACGTGCTCAAGAAAACCAGGGCGGGTCATTACGGACAGCGTGGCCAGGGCGGCGGCCGAGCTGAGCGGATTGCCGCCGAACGTGGTGGCATGCGTGCCGGGCGCAAAGCCCTGGGCGACCTCCTCGGTGCATCCCAATGCGCCTATAGGCACGCCATTGGCCAATGCCTTGGCAAGGGTTATGATGTCGGGCTGTATGTCGAAATGCTCGTGGGCAAAGAGTCGACCCGTACGGCCCATGCCCGTTTGGACCTCATCCAAAATGAGTAAGACGTTCTGTTCGTCGCACAGTTCTCGAACGCCTTTCATATAGTCGGTTGATGGTATCCGAATACCGCCCTCGCCTTGCACCGGTTCCAACATGACCGCCCCGGTCTGGGGCGTAATGGCCTGCCTTAAAGCCTCCAGGTCATTGTAGGGCACATAGCGAAGGCCGGGAAGCAGGGGTTCAAAACCTTCGCGATACTTGGGTTGGCCGGTTGCCGTTATCGTGGCGATGGTCCGACCGTGAAACGATTGCTCGGCGGTTATGATCTCGGGTTTGGGGGCGCCCTTTTGCGTCCAATACCTCCGGGCCAGTTTCATGGCCGCCTCATTGGCCGTGGCGCCGCAATTGGCGAAGAACCAACGGTCGGCGAATGAATGCCGGCTCAGCAGTTCGGCTAGCTGAACCTGCGGTTCGATGTAGTACAAATTGGAGACGTGGACCAGGGTCTGGGCTTGCTTGCAGATCGCGTCGGTCACCTCGGGATGGCAGTGTCCCAACGATGCCACGGCGATGCCCGCAAAGCAGTCCAGGTACTCCCGTCCCTCTGCATCCCAGACCGACATGCCCTCGCCACGCACCAGGGCGAGATTTCGTTCTCCATAGGTGTTGATGATATGGGCGTCGTTCAACGCCTTGATGGCTTTTGTATCCATAGTTTATCCCTCCGCGAGGCTGTTTATATGCCATACCCTGTGGTATGCGTAGTGATGGACAAGGCGCGCCCAAAAACAAAACGCCCCGACACTCCCGCTTTCAGCGGTCATGACGGGCGTATTGCGGCGGTTCAGGACGAGTTACTGGCTTTGGAGGAACTTGATGACGTATCGGAAGCGCTCTTGGAGTCGCTTTTCGTCTCCTTGGTCGCGGTGCTGCTTTCGCTTTTTGCTTCCGACTTCTCGCCGCTTTTGCTCGACCCGTTTTGGCCGCCGTTCCGCTTATAATCGGTTTCGTAAAAGCCCGAGCCTTTGAAGATCAGGCCGGCTCCCGCGCCAAGCAGCCGGGTGGTCTTCTTGTGGCCGCACGCCTCGCACACAACGGTCGGGCTATCATTCATGCCATGAAACACGTTCATCTCATGAGCGCATTTTTGACATGCGTATGTATAGGTTGGCATAGTCACCTACTCCTTCATTGATGCATTGATCACCATGGCAGATAGGCCATGTCCATCGGAAGGGTTCGTCAGGAAAGCAATAATCCTAGCATGATCCGGTCCAACAGCGCAACATGCTCACGAGAAACCATGCTGGATTGCGGTTTATGCTATCGTCAGTTGGATTGTCCGATCGCGGCGTCGCGTTCTTGGCAATTCCATCCATGCTTTCAGTATCATACAGCTTCCAATTCGTGCGCCCTGATAGTTCAACGGATAGAACGGCCGCCTCCTAAGCGGCAAATCTGGGTTCGATTCCCGGTCGGGGCGCCATTTTTATGTCCGAGAACCACCCGTAGTAGCCTTGTCTTTATCGCCCATGCCCGGGATCTGCCGTACCAATGGAAGACTTGGAGAGGGGACTGCCTCGAACCCTTGGGTGAGGCCATGGGCCAATAACGATTCGGCGGCAGCCGCGATCATGGCTCCGTTATCTACGCACAAGGCCATGGGGGGCATATGCACGGGAACGTCGAGTTCAGCCTGTAAGCGTTCACGAAGCAGTCGATTGGCCGCGACGCCGCCAGCCACAACCAAGCGGGGCGCGCCCGTTTGACGAAGGGCCAGTTTGGTTTTGATGAGCAGGACATCCACCGCTGCATGTTGGAAACTGGCTGCCATGTCGGCGAGTTCAAACTGATTTTCGCGGACGGCATACAACACCGCTGTCTTGAGACCGCTATAGCTGAATTCGAGGGAGTCTTCGTTGGTCATCCCACGGGGAAGCTTGACAGCTTTCGGGTCGCCTCCCTCCGAGGCCTTTTGAATCGAGGGTCCGCCTGGATAGGGAAGGCCGAGCAACCGGGCGGCTTTGTCGAAGCACTCGCCCACTGCATCGTCGCGTGTCGAGCCCAGTATGACATAGTGATGGGGCCGGTCGCATTGGATAAGACACGTATGGCCGCCGCTGACAACCAGGGTCAAAAATGGAAACGTGGGGGGATCGTCCGTCAGAAAGGCTGAAAAAATGTGGCCTTCGATGTGATGAACCGGCACAAAAGGCAATTCCCACGCATAGGCCAGCGCTTTGGCGAAGTTCATGCCCACCATGAGCGAACCCATAAGTCCCGGTCCGGCCGTCGCCGCGATGGCGGTGGGGGAGGCCTTGGCTTCCGATAGGGCCAGCTCGGTCAGTTGCGAAATGATCTCGGTATGATGGCGCGAGGCGATCTCGGGTACCACGCCGCCAAATGGCGCATGGACGGCGATTTGCGACGCCACTTCATTGGATAGGATGACGGCCCCATCCTGGACGACGGAAATGCCTGTCTCGTCACAGGAGGTTTCGATGCCCAGTACGATGCTCATGAATCGGAGTCCTTAAATCCCGGAATGAGCGCCGAGGCAAACACGAGTTCCACCCCCTTCTTCTCGAGTTCCGGAAGAATGTCTTTCAGTATGACTGCTGTCTTTTCACGAAAATGACAAATGCCGATGGCGCTGCCCTCGCGTACCGCAATCGCGACCAATTGGTTCATGTGTTCCCGTATGGATTCTCCATTGGCCTCGTTGTCGATAAACAGGTCGCGGGGGCGCGCCGGAATGCCCTGAGACACCGCCACGTCGTGGGCCACGGTGTTCAGGTGGGTGCGGCTGTCGACGAAATACAGGTCCCGATCCTTTACGACCTGCAGAAAAACTTCCATGGCCTCCTTGTCGGCCGTGAATTTCGAGCCGGTGTGGTTATTGGCTCCTTTGATCATGGGCATACTATCAAACCATTCGGTGGCGATCTTCTGGATTTTTTCCGCTCCCATTGATACGCGAAGGGAGTCCGGTAAATCGCCTCGACTATTGTACGACTCCATGGGCACGTGTATCATGATTTCGAAACCCAGCTCTTGGGCGGCTTCGGCGGTCTGCCGGCTAAATGGCGTACTGGGGAAAATGGAGAGCGTCAATGGTGCGTCAATGGCAAGCATCGCTTCGGTGGCCGGTCCGCCATATCCGCCGTCATCGACGATAATAGCGATTTGCGGAGCCGCGGCCACCTGTTCCTGTTCCGATTCCTCATCCCCCTCTTCGTCCGGCTCCGGTTCTTCGTCTAGGTAGGGGGAATCTTCATCATCCGGTTCCGGACCCTCCATCGTCACCGGACCAGCCTGGGATCCTGCCACGAACAGTTCCATGCACTCGAATCCATTGATATAAAACTGGAAATGAATGATATCGGGATCTTCGTGGGGAACGCGTTCCATGGTGAACGCATCGTCATGACCGACTCCGGATTCCACTTCATCCGCGATGGCGTGCGCATCCAACAATGGCGGTACCCGTACCTCGAATCGTGACCATTGCCACCGTATGCCTTCTTCTTCGCGAACCTCCGGCGGGGACTGGGTAATGGCATTTGCGGGAACGGCATTCTGAGCCAGTACGACGCGGACTTCGTTATACAAGCGTTCGCACTCGGAAATCCGATCGTCGATTGCTACCACCTCCGGCTCGATCTCTTCGGGGGCGCCTCCGTATAGCTGTAGCAATACCAGTTCATGACCGTCCTGCAGGAAGCGCATTTGCAGCGCCCCATTAGGGGCGGTCGAGGTCGGTGCGACGCCCACGTTTCGCATCGCCATCTCGCGGCGTAAGTGGTGTTCGAGTGCTTCGATATCGGCGGTATCCGGGTATTCCGCGGTGATAACATAGCGACGCCATCGGGTTCGCGCCTCCTGTTGTTCGGTTCCAGCGGCCACTTCGACCTGCGTAGGCGTTGCGATATCGCTCGTTTGAATGGTCTCTTCGATGATGGAGGCCATATAGGCGGCAGCGGGCGTCAGATTGACCGACCGGAACAGGAGGAATGCCACGAACAAGATGGCGCACGCGACAGCCGCCGCGGTGACCAACATAAACCCCCGTCGCACGTTGTCCATTCGTCTTGATGGGTGTACGGGTATCTGGTATTTTCTGCCAAGCATTAGAAATCCACCCAATGTACGTTCGTTATAGGTTCACCCAGAAACAAGGCGCCTACGCGGGCGAACGTATTCGTGTCATCCGTTACCAGGAAGCGCCGTTCGGGCGATTCCTCGGTGGTACGGGCTATCCCCAATCCCTCGATGGTATCGGCCACGGCCGCCGCAGTGGCTTCAGCGCTATCGACGAGAAACACTTCGGGTCCGACCACTGCGCCAATCGCCTCTTTTAGCAAAGGGTAATGGGTGCACCCTAGCACCAGGGTATCTATGCGGGCATCAAGCAGCGCCGCCAAATAATGATGGACAATCTGCTCCGGGATGCCCCCGGTTACCCACCCTTCTTCTGCCAAGGGGACAAATAACGGACATGCCGTGCAATACACCTGGGACTCGGGCGCATAGCGTTCAATGGCCCGCTGATATTCGCCGCTGGCGATCGTACCGGACGTCCCTATGATGCCGATACGGCCGTTTCTTGTTTGCTGGGCGGCGCGTTGGGCCCCGGGCTCCACCACCCCCAACACGGGGATATCCAGATTGTCTCGGAGCGATTCAAGGGCATAGGCAGATGCCGTATTGCAGGCCACCACCAGCAACTTGATTCCCTCTTTGAGTAACGCGCCGGCGCAATTCCGAGCATAGCGTTCTACCGTATTGGCCGACTTGGTCCCGTAGGGAACCCGGGCAGTGTCCCCCAGGTAGACGACGTTTTCGTTGGGCAGCCGTTCGACGATGCGCCGATGTACCGTCAACCCCCCAACGCCCGAATCGAATATCCCGACGGCACGCGACGATTCACATGCCATTATCGCGAACCGCTCCCACTGGACGTCAACCATCGGGAATCCGGGGCAATCGGCCCGCTTAGATCAAGATGGTCCGGAAAGGAATCGCCCAAAGGAGAACCTTCAAACAGGAAGCGAATCCGCTCTACCGAACCGCCGGATTCCCCCTCGACGGCGCTCTGGGCCACGCTATTGGCGAGTCCATAGACCATAAGCGCCTCGGACGACGCGCTTCGCGGGCGATTGGGGTCGGTCCCCAGTTCCTGCGAAAAGTCAACCACGAGTTCGCCGTCTTCGATGAGAAAAACATTCCGGACTTCCACCGTGGGGGGAAAGATAGGCGTCAAATTGCCTTGGGGTCCGGCAATAAGGGCCTCGATCACCGCTCGGCAGTTCTCTTGCGCATGGGCGCCCAAAGAAAGATCCCGGAATTCGCCGCTCAGGGTGGTTGCGGACTCATTGGCGAAGTACAGCGTAACCCGCTGAGTAGGCGTTGTCGTTGTCGTGATCGCCTCATCCGCGGTGTCCGTGTCGGATGCTTCCGGTGCGGGTAAG
>PWNM01000040.1 GCA_003557825.1 Candidatus Hydrogenedentota bacterium
CCCGATTCCTCTGTGGTGATGCACGCGGTGTTTCCTGATTCCCCGGACGGTCAATATCATGGTCCTATGTATTGGCGAAGTACGACCTACCATGGATTCTACCGAACACGATGGGAGCGCGCCCCTTTACGAGGAGCTGTGGCCGATGATCACGCCAGTTCAAGCTTTGAAGCGCCAAGTCGGAACCGCTTGGTACGAAGTCGAAATAATTCCCGCCCGCTGGTCCGGCAGTCCATCGAGCTTCTAGCTCCCCAACGAGCCGGACTGCCGACGTTGGCCAATCCCGTTGAGGTGCGAACAGATGCGGATGTTGGTATCTCGTGGGAAGCGGGTCGAAGCATGGGCGTGTTGCTGCTCGACCAACAACCCAGTCTCACCTACGAGGTGCTTTCTGAACCACCACGTAAGGACCCAGACGAGCTGCGTCAAGTTACCGACCTGAACCGGTACCGTTGGGCCTTTAATCAAGACGATTATCGTTTGCTAACCTATCATCATCTGGACAGCCGGGTACTTCAGATAGTCGAAGAGCTGACCATGGATACTGACAATGTCTACGACATGGCCCGGGCAATCGAGTCCTGGCTAAGTTCAGACGCCTTTGTGTATAGCATGGATCCCCCTCCATTAAATCGGGTACGCTTTCCCATTAACACGTTTATCATGCAGACCCGAGCAGGTCATTGCGAGTTGTTTGCCAGCGCCATGGCCCTTATGCTGCGCAGTCAGGGCATTCCAGCACGGGTAGTTGGCGGTTACCGAGGTGGGGAATGGCAGGAGAATGGGGGATACTATATCGTTCGAAATAGCATGGCTCATCTGTGGGTCGAAGCGTATTTTCTTGACCATGGGTGGGTCACGTTTGATCCATCGCCTTCACCCGAGGATATACAGCGGCAGACTCCCTGGTATCAAGGATTGGTTAATCTTTCGTTGCGGGCGCGCTATTTCTGGTACCGTAATGTGGTGGGTTATCGGGGCGGACTGTCCTGGGCTGCTCTCCGTGAATTTACGGCTTCCATTTTCGATCGGCTTAGCCATGCCCGCCTGGACGGAATCGCCGGTCTACCAAGGGCAGGCCGGTGGCTCGGAGGCAAGGGTATACTGGTTGCTATCGCGATTGGCATAGGCTTGTGGGCGGCCCGTATAGTTTTGCGTCAGCAAAGGCGGCGTATACGTACTGAGAACGGTCTTACGCCCGATCAGAAACGGGCGGTCCGGTTGCTTCGGGAGTTTCGGCGGTTCCTTCGTCGTAAGGGTATCCCATGTGAAGGGAAAACTTCGGAGGAGCTTCTCAGCACAATTGAAGCCCACGAGGGCAGTTTGTTCAATGGGGAAGCCGGGCAAATAGTGCAGACCTATAATGAAGTGCGATTTGGGCAAGCACCTATGTCACGACGGCAGTACATTGAGCTTCTTCAAAGGGTGCGTCGTGGGCCTACTCCAAGGCCTTCTTGAGTTGACGACCGTTTCTATCGGGCAAGCAACACGCTAACTGCGTTGGCATTCCAAAGGGCCACTCCAATGTCGAGTTTGCCGTTACCATTGAAATCCGCAACGCATAGGGCGCGAGGCTGGCCGCCATCTCGTCCAAAAGAGTAGCGTTCGGTCCGATATCGTTGCGGTGTTTCTTCATCGTCCGAGTTGTTGATGAACACCACAACCTGGCTAGAAGCGTAACAAGCTGCTGCGATGTCCGGCCTTCCATTTCCTGTGAGATCCTCCACCACGATGTCCCGGATCTCATGTTCCACACGGTTACGATCTTCACCAAGCATGATCTCTTGGCTGACAGGAAAGGTAAAGTCCCCGTTCCCATAGTAAATCACAATCGAGTCCTCGGCGTGTACATTGGACACAACAAGGTCCAAGATGCCATTGCCGTTCATGTCGGCCACACGTACTTTGTGGGGAAGCCGACCTCGGTTTTGGAACCGGTCCACTTCCTCAAAATAGCTCTCTTCGTCGTTTCGCCACAATGCGATTTCGCCGGAGCTATACATAGTCGTAACGAGGTTGAGTTGTCCGTCGCCATTGAGATCCGCAGCCTGAATGTCATGGGGGCCGCCGGGGGCCGGGATGAGCACGGGTTGACCCAGGTAGGTCTCCGGGTGGCCTGGAAAGTAGATCAATACATCGCTTGTCCAACCGGTGGCGATGACATCCCGATAGCCGTCGCCATCAAAATCCCGAACAGTCATAGCTGTAATTCCGGGTGATGTAAAGACCGGCCGATCATCCAGGTCGCGTTGCCGATAATATCCAAGCGCCTGTTGCGGGACAGAAAAATGCTCCTCCCTGAACAGGTTGTCACCGAGATTCAGGAAAAGTGAAAGGTTGCGTTGACGGACTGCGTGGAAACTCCCAATGACCAGATCGGGGGCCTTGAGGGCGTCCATGTTCGCTACCACTATGGCCCATGGCGCAAATCCTGCCAGGAGCGGCGGTTGAGTAACGTAGTCTAAGGCGCCTTCGGCGACCAGAAACGACAGCTCATCGTTAGCCGGCCGCTCCTCGTTGGGATCCATTAGGGTTCCCCGGTCGGCTGTAATAATATCGGGAATGCCGTTTCCGGTAAGGTCGTGGGCAACGATCGCACTTGGATTAGGACCAACCGAAAACTGCCGATCATGGCGAAAAAAAGTCTGCCCCGTTGCAGAAGATGCTATAAATAACGTGACAACACTAGCAATGACTATGGCTTTCATGCCTTCTCCTGAATGGATGTAGCATCAGATCTCGATTGAGCGAATTGGGCAGCCAGTTCGATGGCGGCCAATAGGCTTCCCTCATTTGCCACGCCTTTTCCGGCGATATCATAGGCCGTTCCGTGATCTACGGAGGTTCGTACGATGGGAATGCCTAACGTGATATTTACGCCTTCATCCATGGCCACCATTTTAAAAGGGACATGTCCCTGATCGTGATACATGGCGACCACCAGATCAAACTCGCCACGCATAGCCCGCAAAAAGATTGTGTCAGGTGGATAGGGACCGGTGCATTCGATGCCCTCCATTTGGCATTGGTTAACCGCCGGGGCTATTTCGCGGTCTTCCTCCATTCCGAGGATGGTTTCCTCCCCTGCATGGGGATTCAGACCGGCCACCGCGATGCGCCGTTGAGGAAGTCCTAGCCGAAGCAACGCTTCATGGGCTATGCGAATGGTCTCGGTGATTCGGTCCGTTCGGACCTGATTGATAGCAGCGGCAAGGGGGATATGCGCGGAAATGTGGACAATGCGGAGCTGCGAGCTAAACAGCGACATGCGCGACTCCGGTGAGCCCGTCATTTCACTGATGATCTCGGTGTGCCCCGCATAGTGATATCCTGCAAGTTGGATACCTTTTTTATTAAGTGGGCATGTGACGATCCCCGCGACCTGACCGTCTATAGCGAGTTGCGTGGCATATTTAAGCCATTCCACCGCACAATGGCCCGCCTCAGCAGTCAGCCTCCCTGGTTGCATTGCCGGCATGGGCGGGCCAGGCTGGATCACTGTTATGCTGCCCTCAGCAAAATCCAAATCACCGGATACCCGAAACGGGGGGCATTGGGGAGCAAAGGCTTGGACCGATTCGAGGGCGCGGATATCTCCGATGACCACTGGATGACAGGCTGCCCAGAGCTGTGGGTGGGCCAAAGCCTTGACGAGGATCTCCGGTCCGATGCCGTTAACATCACCCATGGTAAGGGCTAGGATAGGCTTCGGTGTGTTCGTTGTCATATATGATCCCGTGTGCGTTGGGGGGATATAAGGTGGCCTCTGTGCTGTGTACTCCATTCCAAATACACGTTACATAGCATACGGTAACAGCCGGTTCCTGTGCCACTTTACATGAAACTGGGCACTTGCGGTTCGGACATAATAAAAGGCCCTCGAAGAAGTCGAGGGCCTGAACTAGCTTGGCAGCCCGTAGGGGACTCGAACCCCTGTGACAGGACTGAGAATCCTGCATCCTAACCACTAGATGAACGGGCCACGATAACCATTTGAACCATGTGGTCGGCAAAATCATAACGCACATAGAAGGGAAATATCAATATAATAAAAATGATATAAAGTCAGTTGGTTTGTGTATTTCCTGGTGGTGGTTGCATGGCAATATTAATTGTGCAATACTGCACGAAATGGAACAACATTGGCGACGCTGTTGTCGCCAGAGCTTGTTCGGCAAGCCGGACTCTATGTGTGTTCGGAAGGCAATCCGAAAGGCTTACTTTCGGAATGGAGGAACCTACCATGAAAAAGTCAACCCGTCGAGATTTCCTAAAGCAATCTGCGCTTGCCACAGGCGCTTTGGCTGCTGCAGGCAGACTGGCCATTGCGGAAGACGCCGCCTCACCCGTGGATATGTGTA
This sequence comes from Candidatus Hydrogenedentota bacterium, assembly GCA_003557825.1. Lineage (GTDB taxonomy): Bacteria > Hydrogenedentota > Hydrogenedentia > Hydrogenedentales > SLHB01 > PWNM01. The sequence goes on from PWNM01000040.1 coordinate 4,362, forward strand.
TCGCCAAATGGGAGGGCGATCCTGATGCACTGACTGAGCTGGCAACTCGATTGACAGAGGAGGCCATCGAGGCCATCGGCGGCATGGGGCGGTTCGTGAACCAAGGCGATGTGATCTGGGTAAAACCCAACATCGCGTGGGACCATAGCCCGGAATATGCCGCAAACACCAATCCAGATGTTGTCAAGACTCTAGTCCGTCTCTGTTTCGATGCAGGGGCACGCCAGGTAAAAGTCGGAGACAATCCATGCCATCAGTGGGAGCGGACCTATCGCAATAGTGGAATTGCCGATGCTGCCCGCGAGGCTGGAGCCGATGTCATTCATGTGGACCGTTCCCGGTTCCGCGATATGGAGATTGGCGGAGGCAGACTTCAAACGCATCCGGTGTATCCTGAGATTGTCGAGAGCGACCTCGTCATCAATGTCCCCGTTGCCAAACATCATGGCAGCACTACGGTGACGCTGTGCATGAAAAACTATATGGGCGTGGTCGAAAATCGGGGCGTGTTTCATCAGGATTTGCCGTCATGCATTCGGGACATCACGGCCTTTATGAAGCCGCGTATTTCTGTACTGGACGCCATTCGCGTATTGACCGCAAATGGTCCCACTGGCGGTAACCTTGACGATGTGCGCCGGATGGATACCGTTGCGGCAGGTACCGACGTCGTGGCACTGGACGCCTTTGGTTGTGAACTCCTCGGCCATGACCCGCATACCATCGATACGGTAACGTATGGCCATGAGGCGGGTTTGGGTGAAATCGATTTCCGCGACAAGCTAAACGTACGGGAGATGACGATTTCGTGAACATCCCCAGACCCCGTTCATGGATGCAATGGGGGCGGCGTCTTTGTCAAGCGGTTTTTCTGCTGCTCTTTGTCTGGCTGGTATTGGTAACACGGTTATACGACGAGGGAGAAGCGCCTCCTCTGCTAAGCGTGTTCTTCGAGCTAAATCCACTGATCGCGCTGGTGAAGTGGATTAGCGCACGGACCATTGCGACTGGTTTGTTGCTTGCATTGCTTACGATCGTAGGCACGTTGATACTGGGGCGCGTCTTCTGTGGCTGGGTATGCCCCTTTGGCGCGTTCCATCACCTTGTCGCCTGGTTCCGCAAACGGCCCGAAGCTTCCGCTCTGCCTGAAGACCGTTCCATTTGGCAGCGAGGCAAGTATCTGGTACTCGTTGTCTTGTTGGTGATGGCTGTCTTTGGCGTACATTGGATCGGTATACTCGATCCTTTGGCCCTTTTCTATCGCAGTTTGGCCGTTGTCGCCTATCCAGCAGCGCAATATGCTGTCGACGATGCCTCTACGTCGATTTTTCAGGCGGATCCCAGCATTGGCTCTTTCGAAATCACTTCCGTAAGCGAGCCTGCGTACCGGTTTATGCGCGATAGGGTGTTTCGCGTTGGGCGACAGGCATTTGTTGGCGGAGCGACCATCGGGCTAATTTTTTTGGGATTAGCCGGACTCAATTTCGTGAAACCCCGGTTCTGGTGTCGCTATGTATGTCCCCTTGGTGGATTATTGGGGCTTGTGTCCATTCGGCCTTCTCTACGGTTGGTTCGTGATGAAGATACCTGCAATGAATGCGGCCGATGCGGGCGTGCCTGCCCCGCCGCTGCCCAGCCTCACAAACATGGCGAATGGCTTCCAACCGAATGCTATGTCTGCTGGAACTGTGTTGCTGCCTGCAACTTCAAAGGTCTTTCGTTTGCCTTTGAGTCGCCTCTGTCACGTCCCAAGGTCGGTTCGCTTGATCTGTCTCGGCGTGCGGTTATTGCTGCAGGCATCGGCGGATTCGCCGGACTTTTTGCTTTCAGGCTGACACCCCATGCGCAGGGACAAATCTATCCCCCCGATTTGGTTCGCCCCCCGGGAAGTCGGCCCGAACGAGAGTTCTTGCAGCGATGCATCCAATGCGGCGTGTGCATGCGCGGGTGCCCAACCAATGCGCTTCATCCTGCTGGCTTTTTTGAGGCCGGCATCGAAGGGCTTTGGACACCCATGGTCGTAGCCAAACGCGGTTATTGTCAGCATACGTGCAATCAATGCGGGATTATCTGTCCAACGGGAGCAATACAACCCCTGTCGTTGGAGGAAAAGCAGTCCACCTCCATTGGGCTGGCCTTTTTCGACACCACCCGATGTCTGCCCTATGCCTTTAATCGGGAGTGCATCATCTGCGAGGAGCATTGCCCCGTAACTCCTAAGGCCATCACGTTTGTAACCCGTGAGATTGAGATCGGAGATGGCCAAACGCAGATGATTCGCCAGCCACAGGTTGATCCAGACCAATGTATTGGTTGTGGGATCTGCGAGTGGTCGTGCGTATTTTCCGATCGCGCAGCCATCCGCATCACCAGCGCCGGAGAGTCGCGTCACTCAAGAAACCAGCCCATTTTACCGAGTTTCGGTCCATATTAAGGCAACGGCCTGGTGCACCGCCTACACGCGTGAGGCGGTGTACCTTTATGGCCCGACGGCAACCTTTCCTGAGAGCAAGTGAATCCGGTACTATACGTGCGCAACACAGGAGGACTGATTCGCATGACGGAACAATCATCTAACAAGCGTATGGCGGTCATCATGGCCGGGGGGTCTGGAGAACGTTTCTGGCCCTTGTCGCGAAGGCTTCGACCTAAGCAATTGCTTCACCTTACCAGTGGGGCGGAGACTATGCTAGCCGAAGCCGTGTCGCGCATGGCTCCACTGATTCCGGTTGAACACATCCA
>PWNM01000387.1 GCA_003557825.1 Candidatus Hydrogenedentota bacterium
AATCTGCCTTGGATGTGGCCGTTAGCGGCGGCGGCGTCATGGGCATGGGAGTAGTCGGTATTGCCCTCCTTGGCTTGGTCATCGTGTATTGGCTGTTTAAGGGCGACCCCGCTATTGTGAACGGGTACGCCATGGGTGCCTCACTGGTGGCCTTGTTCGGTCGTGCCGGTGGCGGGATTTTCACCAAAGGCGCAGACATGGGCGCCGATTTGGTGGGTAAGGTCGAAGCGGGCATTCCCGAAGATGACCCTCGAAATCCTGCGGTTATCGCCGACAACGTGGGCGACAACGTGGGCGATGTGGCCGGTCTCGGTGCAGACCTGCTCGAATCCTTCGTCGGATCGATTATCGCCAGCCTTGCAGTAGCGAGCGTCATGTTTCAGGCCGTACCCGATACGACGGAATATGTTAGGGCCTTTCCATTCGTCGTGGCCTCCATCGGTATCGTTTCTTCCATAATCGGGGTCCTGTATGTGAAGCTTTTTGCTCAGTCCAACCCACAAGCAGCACTGATGAACGGTACATATATTGCTGCCGGACTTGCGATCCTCGGCGTATTTGGTTATGCATCTCTTAAAGGCGAGTCCTTTATCCTTTCTGAGGTGGAGTACAGCAAGTGGGGTCCAGCCATTGCATGTGTCATTGGCATCTTGTCAGGAGCCGTTGTCGGGTTTGTTAGCGAGTACTTCACTTCAAGTAAGTTCAACCCCGTGAAAAAACTTGCCGAAAGGTGTCAGACCGGTCCGGCCATTGCCGTCACAGATGGAACCGCCGTGGGTATGCAGAGTACCTTTTTGCCGGTTCTCGTGCTGGCTATCGCTGTAGTACTCTCCTTCTATGTCGCCGGCGTCTATGGCGTAGCCCTCGCCGCCCTCGGCATGCTGGCGACTACCGGCATGGTTCTGAGCGTAGATGCATATGGTCCCATTGCGGATAACGCAGGCGGTATTGCCGAAATGGCGGGTATGGATCCCAAGGTGCGCGAGATCACCGATAATCTGGATGCCGTCGGAAACACGACGGCCGCGATCGGCAAAGGCTTTGCCATTGGTTCGGCCGCGTTTACGGCTATTGGGCTTCTGAGTGCGTTCATCTTGACCGTCGAAGCTTCTCATGGGCAACCGCTTCTGATGAGCCTGGGCGAGCCGAGGATTCTGGCAGGTGTCCTGATTGGCGCCATGATGCCCTTCTTCTTCTCGTCCATGTTGTTCCGGGCGGTTGGTAAATGCGCGGATCTGATGATCATGGAAGTGCGTCGTCAGTTCAAAGATATCCCCGGGTTGAGAGAGGGCAAAGAAGGCGTTATGCCCGATAGCACCAAGTGTGTCGATATTGCCACGAAAGGTGCGATCAATGGTATGTTGCTTCCTGGTGGACTCGCCATCGTATTTCCGGTTCTTGTAGGATTTCTCCTGGGAGCAGAAGGTCTAGGCGGTATGCTCGTGGGTGCAATTGCGACCGGTGTAATGCTCGGCATCCAGACCGCCAACAGCGGCGGGGCCATGGACAATGCCAAGAAATACATTGAAGAGGGCCATTTCGGCGGCAAAAACTCCGAAGCGCACAAAGCGGCTGTCGTTGGGGATACCGTGGGCGATCCACTCAAGGACACTGTCGGCCCCTCGATCAACATTCTCATCAAGTTGATGTCTGTTATTTCGCTTGTATTGGCTCCGATCTTCCCGGTCTAAATGCCGATACGACGAAGCATCATTTTTCCCGGCCCCTGTGTTGCGTAACACAGGGGCCTGATTTTTCTCCTGTTCATGCTATGCTTTTATGGTGTAACCCCCCATCTGGCAATCGGTTACGCATTTCGCGTTGTTGTCTTGTTGAATTCATGCTGGCCAGATAGTACAATTCATGTAGAGAAACATGTCGTCATGTGTGTGCGCCCCATGCGTTCCGAGAACGAAATCAGGGCCATGCCCGCGAATACATAATGTAAAGAAAGGAGGGCGAAGACATGAAACGACAAACAATAGCCGTTATAATGCTGGTGGCATTGATAGGGCTCTCGCTGGGATTCATGGCCGAAGAATGCCATGCCGGTGGAGGCGGCGACTATATGGAACGTACCGGCATCGAGGGTCTTTTTGCAGGAAGAGATGATGCGGAAGGACGCGGCCCTAATCGGTGGCAAATGGCGTTGGGCATCGCTGCATTTCCTGTAATGATTGCCGTTGTAAAATGGCTTTAATCAATTCGCAATGCCCTTGATTTCACGGGGTTCCGGTTCCACACCGTCTGGAAAGGGTAAACGTCGTTTGGGGGAACGAGGTGGAAGAACGTATTCTCATCCTTGATGATGAGGAAAGCATCATTGAGCTACTAGGCAGTTACCTGTCCACACGTGGCTATCAGTGCGACTCGACGGTATCTCCCTTCGAAGCCATCGATATGCTAAAGGAGCGACGATACGCGTTGCTCCTAACCGATCTGCGAATGCCCAAAATGAGCGGCATCGACGTCGTCCGCCATGCTAAGGAAATTGACCCCGATTTGGCGGTAGTCGTGGTGACCGCCCTGATGGAAATCACCAATGCCATCCAGGCCATGCGTATTGGGGCCGATGATTATGTGCTAAAGCCCTTTAACCTCAGCGAAATATCGTTGTCTATCGCACGGGCCATTGAAAAGCGCCGGCTGGTTCTTGACAACCGCGCTTATCAGGAGGACCTTGCCGCACGAGTCGAGGCGGCCACCTCCGACCTCGAGCGGGTCAATCGGGAACTTCGCGAGACCAAAGAGTATCTAGAAAGCCTGCTCCACAGTACCGTAGATGCCATCATCACCTATACGCCGGACGCCGTGATCAACTTTTCGAACAACGGCGCTATTCACATGCTGGGCTATCGTAAGCGGGAGCTTGTCGGAATGCCGGTAGACAATCTGTTCTCGGGTGGCATGATTGAAATCCAGTATGTGGAAAAGGTTCTTCAGAGCGGCAAACCCCTTCAGAATTATGAAATGGAACTGATGCGCGAGAACGACGAGAAGGTTCCCGTGAGCATTGCCTTATCCCATGTGCACAAACCCAATGGCAGCGTTACGGCTACCCTTGCGATTTGTAAGGATATCACGGACCAAAAACGCCTTGAACGAGAACTCAAGGAGATGTCCATTCGGGATAGTCTCACGGGGTTGTACAACCAAGGACATTTCTACGAACGCCTCGAAACGGAAATCGAACGTGCCCGCCGCCAAGAGCATCCCCTCTCCTTGCTGCTTTTTGATGTCGACCGTTTCAAGAGTTACAACGATAGCCATGGACATCTCGACGGCGACAGGGTTCTCCGCTCCGTAGCCAAGGTGGTTCGAGAATGCACGCGCGATCACGTGGATATCGCATTCCGCTATGGCGGAGATGAATTTACGGTCATCTTGCCGGAAGCCAGTGAAGAGCAGGCGCGTGTTATCGCCGAACGGGTACGAAAAGGATTCGAAGCCCTGCGATTCGATCAGCTTACCCTAAGCGTTGGCCTGATGTCCTACAAAGAAGGATACTCTCTGCGATCGTTTATCCAGTTTGCCGATGCCATGATGTACGACGCCAAACGAGCAGGCGGGAACCAGGTACATGTGTACAATGAAGATGAGCCGTTGCCGACGATGGAGCCCGCGGTAGATTCGGGACCTCGAACCACGGTGGACAATAAGGAAGAATGATGAAATTCAGCATTTGCTCAGAGATTTTCAAGGAATGGAACGACATTGAACGTACCATCGCCTATGTTAAGCAAGTCGGTTACGACGGTCTCGAAATCGCCCCCTTTGCCATGGCCGAGAGCGTCACGGACATTCCCAAGGAAACCCGACAGACCATTGTTCGAGCCGCAAAGGATAATGCTCTCGATATCGTGGGGCTTCACTGGTTGCTTGCCGGACCCCAAGGGCTATATATCAACCATCCCGATGTCGCGGTACGCGACCGGACGGTGGACTATCTCAAGGAACTCACACGCTTCTGCGGCGAAGTCGGCGGTAAGGTGATGATTTTCGGATCGCCCAAACAGCGGAATATCCATCCTCCGCTCACCTATGATCAGGCTTTCGCCTTCGCTGTTGAGTCTTTTTCGCAAGTTATGCCTCTTTGTGCCGACGCCGGCGTAACTCTTTGCATGGAGCCCCTTTCGAGTGTAGAAACCGACTTTTGTCAGAATGCCGAGGAAACGCGCACGCTCGTCGAAGCCGTTGACCATCCAAATTTCCAGATGATGCTTGATGTCAAGGCCATGACCACCGAAAAGGAAGACCGTCCTGTGCTCATACGCCGCCATGCCGATCGGCTGCGGCATTTTCATGCGAATGATGCCAACCTCAATGGACCAGGCTGGGGCGATGTTGATTTTTGTCCTATCTTCGAGGCGCTCAAAGAGATCGAATACACCGGCTATGTTTCCGTTGAAGTCTTCAATTTCGAACCCGGCCCGGAAGCTATCGCCACGAAAAGCCTGGCATATATGCAGCAGTTCGTCTAGACAGGCGCCGACTCAACAATCGTGGGCCGGAACACGGCGATATCTGTCCCTTCGAATACTTCGATGAGTTTTTCATAGGTAGTTTCGTTGTCGTAGGAGCCTACAATGGCCCCGCCCGAACCGGCGAATTTGCAATATGCTCCCACCGATCGTGCCTTGGCCACCATGTCCAGGTCCGCCTGTTGCAGCTTCGAGATTGAGCACCGACGGTCGAAATTCTTGTTGAGCCAGGGTCCGATCTCGTTCCCGTGGCCGGACACCAGCAACTGGCGAACCTCTTCGGCATAGGATGCGAAGTCATGCATGGCGGCGATGATCTCCGGGTCACCGTTAAGCCAACGTTCGCGGATTCGGTTGTGGAAGACCTCCGACCCTTCGGTAAAGTCTGTCCGATATGCAACAAACAGGGGCGGCAATAGGGTGGAATCAATGGGCTCATACCGTCCATGGCCGTGCTGTTCCATATAGGTTTTATCGAAATCCATATAGACGCAGCCTTCGTAAGTCTGTATGACCCGATCTTGAAGGCCGGCGGATATTCCCAACTCGTTTATCTCGACGCTGAGCACCAGATTGGGCAGCTCGGGTTTGGGAATATCCACTTCGTAAAACTCCATCAGACAGCGAATGGCAGCCGTCACCAACGCGCTCGAACCGGCCAACCCAACATGCCGCGGTATCGAGGAACGGTACCGGATAGAGAAATTGCGGTCATCCAGTTGAATGCCGCGCTCGTCGCAGTAATCCACAAACCGACGTATTGCGGCCTTCATGAGCCGGATTCCCCCGTAATATCCATAGGCCTGTACATCCGAGACCAGTTCACGCACCGAACCATAGCGCGATCGGTCTCGAACACTCGGGATAATCTCGGTCTCGGCTGACTCGTAAACGCTGACCTTTGCCGAATAGTCCCGTATAATGATACTGATGGTCTTACCATAATACCCGTCAGATGGGTTTCCGATGAGCCCTGCACGGGCATAGGCGGTAGCTTCACATGCCATGGATAAATGTCCTCCTGTAGAGTCGGTATTTGCACAGAAGCATACGAAAGAAAGGGCGGGGGGTCAACCTGGCCGGTTTGGTTGTCGTTAGGCATACGACGAGGCATAAACATCCTATATATGATAAACTTATATAGGTTGGGGTCGGGGCGTATGCTGTCTCAGGCCGGCGCGTTGATTAGACTCAGTCAAGATTGTTAGGATAGAGGAACAAATCGGCACGTCGGAAAAACCGACGCGGCCTGGATCAACTCTGATATGGTTGTCCGAGCCGCGTTACGTGGGAATATACCATTGAAGCAATCAGCCGAAAGACCCGAAGCGCGATCGCCCGATTTCGAGAAGCTTGTCCTCGAACATCTGGACATGCTGTATGCCGTCGCATTACGGCTTACCCGAAATACGGCCGATGCCCAAGACCTTACCCAGAACACGGTGGTCAAAGCCTTACGCTTCCACGAGAAGTTTGAAGAAGGTACCTATATCAAAGCCTGGCTGTTGACCATCCTCCGAAATACGTTTATCAACGAATACCGCCGGAAAGCGCGGCGTCCGACCTTTGTCGAGCTTACGGGTACGGAACCGTCCGATGATACATCACCCGATCCGGCACTCGGTTACGAACCCTCAAACACCGCAACGGCGGATTCTGAAGAGCTGCTCGAGTTGCTCGACGATGAGGTCAAGCTTGCCGTCGAATCGTTGCCGGATGATTTCCGAAACGCGGTAATCATGGCTGACCTAAAGGATATGTCGTATAAAGAGATTGCCTCTAGTATGAATTGCCCCCTTGGGACCGTCATGTCTCGTCTGTATCGTGGGCGAAAACTCCTACGCGAGCGTCTCTACGACTATGCCCGAGAACACCGGGTCGTTTCGTCGGCCACTCCGGAGTAGTTTTACAGCTCTAGCTCATATAAACACTCGGGGGGATATGCTTAATCCTTTTACCTCGTAGCATATAACCACGACTTAGCGGGCCTGTGTGTGTCGGGCTTGAACGAAAGGGGATCTATGCCGGAAGCGGGTCGTATTCCTACGATTCATGTAGTTGCGGATTCCATACCTCGGGCTCATTTTCGGGCCATGAAGGCTGTTTGGGAACAGGGACTTGCCATCCGAACGGAATACGATCGACGTGATGCCCAGGGGGCGTATATCGATCCACCAAGTCGAGATGCTCGAGTCTTAATCGAGGTCACCGATCCCTTCGCCCAACCGCGTTTCCCTCCGCTGTCCTTTTGTGAAATCGGCACATACATTGCTGAAATCCTGGGCGTGAAAGACCATCTGGTCGTACCGATCGAAGCGCTTCGTCGAGCGCGAGGGGGAGAATTGTCTGCCCAGGAATGGCCCTACACCTATCACCAACGGCTGTTCAGTCATCCTGCTGCCGATGGATCCGCAGTGGATCAGATTGCCATAGCCGTCGAACGCGTAGCACAAACGCCCTACACCCGGCGCGCCGTCGCGACGACAGCCATGCCCGACGTTGACGTCTTCCTACAGGAGGATGTGCCCTGTCTGCGCGAGATGCAGCTTCGGTGTCCGGAAGATGAGGCAGGCAATTGGGTGTTGAACCTGAGTACGGCATGGCGTTCTCGCGA
>PWNM01000209.1 GCA_003557825.1 Candidatus Hydrogenedentota bacterium
AAATTCGCTCCATGGATGTCACCGGAAGATTCCCCCGCTATCAAAAAAATCCGTGTCACGGAAGACATTCGCTCTCTTTACGGCCCTTTTTGCTGATTATCGCCTGCTCAATGGGGAATTTCATATCTGGGTATGTCGGTGATGCTGTCGGAATAGCATTAGTGTGCGCGGATGAAATCAATGATGTCTTGGGCCAATCGTAACGCTGCGATTGCGTCTTCTCCGCTTACGACGGGTCGTTGCCGGTTTTGAACGCATTCGATGAAGGAGGCCAGCTCAAGCTTAAGCGGCTCTTCTCGTTGGACCTGCATTGTCTCGGCTGTAATGCTCTCCATAGGTAACGCATTGGGCGGCAGTGGTCCCGGTTTTTTACGGTATACGCGCACTTCCTGCTCGCTATAATCGGTTGACATGTACGCGTCTTCTTCAAAAATACGAATCTTGCGCATTTTATCCATTGATACCCGGCTGCTGGTAATATTGGCGACACACCCCGATTCAAACCGGATGCGGGCGTTCGCGATGTCTTCGGATTCCGAAAACACGGGTACGCCCACGCCGTCGATGGACGTTATCGGACTATCGACTAATCCCAACACAATCTCGAGATCGTGGATCATGAGATCGAGCACTACGCTTACGTCGTCGCCCCTGTTGGGATAGGGGCTAAGTCGATGGCACTCAATAAACCGGGGTTTTTTTATCGTGTTAAACAGGGCGATAACGGCTCCGTTAAAGCGTTCGATATGTCCGACCTGAAGAATACGCTCCATCCGAGTGGCGGTCTCTGTCATCTCCTGAGCTTCTTCGAGAGAGACCGCGATGGGTTTTTCAACCAGAACATCAATGCCGGCCTCGAGGAGTTGTTTGGCAGTTTTGCAATGGTCTGATGTGGGTACCACAACAGAAACTGCATCGATTCCAGCCTCAATAAGTTCGTTAACCGATCCACATGCTCCGCCGGGACAGAATTCCTCCGCTACCAGAGAAGTCCGTTGGCAGTCGGTGTCAAAAACACCGATGAGGTCAACCCCGCTCAATGCGGCATAGTTGCGTGCGTGATGGTAGCCGAGATGTCCTACTCCGACTACTCCGACGCGAACGGCAGGCATGCGCAAATCCTTTTCATAGCGTCACCTAATTGCGGGTGCCACATGCTTTTTAACCTGTCACACCCCGAATGGAACGGCGGATAAACTCGACCAAGATCATCCGTTCCTCACTTTCGTCAACGGTGGCCTCGATTTCTTGGAGCGCCTGGGTCATGTTAAACCCTGAACGGAAAACTATCTTGTACATTTGCTTAATACGTGTTCGTGCTTCCTGGTCGAGTCCATAGCGGCGCAACCCGACCGTATTGGGTCCGATACTACGAGCGGGGTTTCCTTCGACGATCATAAAGGGGGGAACGTCCTTGGAAACCCGGGACATCCCACCGACAAAGGCCAGTTTACCGATTACTGTCTCCTGGTGGACGCCGCTAAGCCCGCCAATGGATGCATTATCTTCAACATCGACATGTCCGCCAAGGGATGCGCAGTTGGCCATAATGACATTCGACCCCACATGGCAATCATGCGCCACATGGGAATATGCCATAAATAGGCATCCGTTTGCTATCGAGGTGACGCGGTGGTCATCGTCATAGCTCGACATCGTACTCGCGCTGATCGTCACATGTTCACGGATCATGTTCGAGTCGCCGATTTCGGTGCGTCCAATGAGCCCAGCCTTGTGTTTGAGGTCCTGTGAAAGAATCCCAATTTGGGCGCCGCTGAAGATATGGTTGTTTTTCCCAATTGTGGTCCTGCCGTCGATAACGCAGTGTGGGCCGACAATCGTCCCTTCATCAATGCGTACCTGAGGACCGATAACGGTATAGGGTTGAATCTCGACTCCCTCAGCCAATTCTGCTTTGGGATGTACGATTGCCGTAGGATGAATCTTCATCTAGGAATATACCCCGGAACATACTCTATCGCGACACGTATCATCTTGGGCGATTTATTTGGCACAGGCTTATGTGGGAAGGACCTCATGATGCCCTTCAACATATTGTGGTCTCCCTCGTCGTATCCCGCATCACCGGCGGATTCCGATATGTTTGAGGACGATCCCATTCGTGGTCGCGTGATAAGGTGTTGGCTAGGAGCATAGCATGAAGGCGCCCTGGTGGCCAATTGCAGAAGCCGTACAGATCGCCGTCCGCATCTCCCCCTGTACCCAAGAATGGCTGTATGGTACTCGTCGATACATTGATTGTCAAGTGTCAAACACGATTCCCTATAATGTCCCCTGAAAATAGGGAACTTTCGTTATGGTACATGTATCTTTATGATGGCGTGAAATAGACGTTCCAAGCAGGGAAAGGAATATTATGCGAACTATTTTAACCATTGTGATCTGTACTGGTCTTGTGATCGGATGTGCGACAACCCCCAACGGTCATCCCGATCCGGAGGCCGACCTTGACGGCGCCGTCGAGGGACCGCCACAGCCCATAAGCGAACTGCCCGATCGGGTGACCCTTTCCATGCGTGATACGACCCTGGGCGCAGTGATACGAAAGACCGCTGAAGTGGCGGGCGGGCGGTACGCCCTCATGAACGGCCTTGAGAATTTGCCCATCGAGCGTGCCCAGTTTAACAATGCCCGTTTCGGATCCGTTGCGCAGGAACTGGTCGATGGGAAAAATGTGGGTATTCAGGAATGCCCCGGTTATTATTTTTTCTTCCTGCCGGACTACGAGATACTGACCAATGTATCGATTGCAGGGAGTGTTTCCCCCGCATTTCAGATGCCCGTCGAACAGCTTGCCTTTGCATCGAATATGCCCTTGTATACTGTACTGTCATGGATCAGCCAGGGGGTTGGGATGACCGTGGTGGCTGACAATGCCGTCGCCGATGCGCGATGTGGTGAAATCGCCTTGCGGGACATTCCGCTTGATGCAGCCGTCGAAGCGATCGTGAAAAGCGCTTTGATCCCTGTCGTTCGAGTAGATAGCACCGACTAGTATATTTTCCTTCAGGCTTCTTCGAACCCGAGTCCTCGGTCTGCCCTGCTTAACGATGGTGATCTGTCACAGCGGCAGCGGGAGTTTCTAGATCGGAAGGTTTCGGTTGTACTCCCCAGTCCGCCTTCCGGTGAAAATCAAATCGAGGCGGCCAATGCGGCTTCCCCGCTTGGCGATGTTCTAATGTCTCTATCCGAGCAATTGGGCATCCGCGTGGTGGCCGAATCGGGCCTTGAATCGCTTCCTGTCAATCCCGCTGCGTTTATGGATGTACGCGTGGAAACCGCCATGGATTTGCTGGTACGTCAGTGGTTGGTTCCCGAGTTCGGTTACCAGATCACGCGGGACCGTATTGTGATTCGCCGAAGGACGGGTTCCGAACGGTTGTAATTGGGGTATCCTCAAATCAGAATACCCTATTCCCTCTAACCCGCGACCATACCTGCCTTAACCACCTCAGTGGGCCTTCCGAGTACCCGTTCAAGGTCAATGGTGGGAAGCGCCGGGGTTAACGTAACGATTTCGCGACGGCCGTCGGGCAAGAGTACAAAAGTGTCTTCCGATTTCACGCCCGGCGCGGATGGATTCCACGCGAATGCCATACCTAACTCAACTTCTTCTCCCAGGAATTCCTTAGCCCTATGGGCCCATGACCGGTCCAAAATGGGAAAGGGGTAATTCGGAACCGCTTTGCAAGTCCTGCCTGCATATCCTGTCGAGCCCCCTTGGTGATGATTGTGCCATTCATCGGGGCGAAACCCGAACTCGGCATAGGCCTTTTGACAAGCGGTAAACACATCGCCCATCGTGCGCCCCGGACAAGTGGCCTCCTGCATGGTGGCATCCACCGCCGCGATGCGTTCCATTGCACTCGGCACATCGGCAGCAATTGGACCAACTTGCTTGAAGCGAGTGATCGATACGACCAATCCTTCACGTAGAAAACACCCCACCACCATGACATAGCCAAGAACCGCACGTTCCTGCAATCCCCTGTTAAGGAGGCGCTCCTGAGTCGGCAGTGGATGGCGGAACTGGGCGATGCGCTTGTCGGCCGCGACCAGGGTTACAGGGATGTGACACCGGCGTTTCGCGCCCTCGGAAATGAGCGTGGCCGCGATTTCATGCTCCGTCATCCCGGCGCGTATAGCGTCAAGTGTACTAGACATTGCGTCCGCTGCCAAGGCTCCCAACCGGCGGTACTTTTCGAGTTCCCCCTCGGTCAGCAGCGCACGCAGCGGCGTAAGCGCATCATTTACATTTGCCCCCAGTGAACCGTCGTCGGATACAAGTGTTCCTGGAAAACGTTTTCGAACAGCTCCCGCGGGCGTATCTTGAAACCACGTAAACTCCAGGACATCGCACCCCAAACTGCCCAACTCCTCGGCCATCTGCCGGGTGACTTCGATGTTGTTGCCGACGAAGAAGACCCGCCCTTCCTTTGAAACAAAAAGTCCATTGGCGCCCAGGTCGCCGTAGGTATATATATAATTTCGCCTGCCGCCCGTGGCCATAGCAAAGTTATCGCATCGATTGAGAAGGATGCCGTCGCATTTTCTTTCCCAAAGGAACGCCCGGATCAATCCGATGCGAACATTGAATATCTGTTTGTCGGTCATGGTAGGTTCCCCCTTTTGCGTTTGGAGCATGGTATTATGCAGCATTGTAATGACAACGAACTCGAAACGCGAATAAACATCGCGGGGTTGCTTTCAAATAAATGCTGAATGGAAGATATTAACCGATGATTCTAGTCGATGCCCATTGCCATCTCGAATCCGAAGAGTTTGCGGATTCACTAGCCACTGTACTTGCTGAGGCCGTCCAGGCAGGCGTGAGGCGGCTGGTTACATGCGCTGTAACGCCGTCCCAATGGCCCCAATCGAAGGCCATCGCTCAAGCCCATCCGGAGGTTGCCTTTGCGCTGGGCATTCATCCCTGGTTTGTGCAGGAGTCGGATTTGGCTGCTATATCGGAACTCCATGGGGCGGCAAGGTGCGGAGCGTGCGCCATTGGCGAGATTGGACTTGATAAAAAAAATCAGGAGCCGTCATTAGACCTCCAGATCCGGGCTTTTGAAGCTCAGCTCGATGTGGCTCGTTCCATCAATCTGCCTGTTGTCGTGCATTGTCGAGGCGCCTTCAACGAAGTTCTGGAAAGCCTCAAGCGCGTGGGAGCCCCCGAGGCTGGAGGGTTGTTACATGCCTTCGCAGGGAGTCCGGAATTGGCAGACGCCTTCAAAGCGATGGGCTTTTCGTTCAGTATGGGGCGATCGCTAACCTATCGCAACAGTAAAAAACGCGAGGCCGTGTTGCGACGTATTTATCCAGAGCGATTCCTGCTCGAAACGGACAGTCCAGACATGCCTCCTGTCGAAGTGGATTCACCCACAAACGTCCCGTCTAATCTCGTCTACATGCTGCGTGCGGCGGCAGACATTATGGAGGAACCCGTTGAACAGGTCGCGGCTGCCACTACCCGAAACGCCTGTAATCTGTTTGGCTTCAAGCTCTCGGAATTGGATTTCTAACCATGGGCCATGAGCAAGACGCCCATCACCGTACGCGACTACTGGTGGGGGACGAGGGAACTGACCGATTGAAGCGTGCGCATGTCGCCGTGTTCGGCCTGGGCGGCGTGGGATCCTATGCATTTGAAGCGCTTGTGCGGAGTGGTATCGGAAAGATTCTTGCCGTCGATGCGGACACGGTGATGGCGAGTAATCTAAATCGTCAGCTTGTAGCGTTACAAGATACCCTGGGCCGCCCGAAAGTCGAGGTCGCCCGGGAACGGGCGCTTGCGATCAACCCCTCCGTTCAGGTCGATGCACGTCGCGTATTCGTCTATGCTAATAACATCGATGACCTTTTAAACGCAGACCTGGATTACGCCATTGATGCCATCGATACCCTGGAACCCAAGATTAGCCTGTTGATAGCGTTACAGCAACGTAGCATTAAAACGGTATCTTGCATGGGCGCTGCCCGGCGACTCGATCCATGCGGGATTCAGGTCGCCGACATCAGTCATACACAGGGCTGCCCGTTGGCGAGACGAGTCCGGCGTGCATTGCGTACCGCCGGCATTGGTCAGGGGATTCAGTGCGTTTACTCCAAAGGGCCGATTGTGCCTGATCGGGATGAATCCGATACTGTTCCTTTGAAAAACGGAGAACGTCGACCTTTCGGTTCGATTTCTTATGTGCCCGGTCTCATCGGATTAACCGCTGCGGGGATAGTCATTCAGCATCTGGTCATGTCAAGGATGAATCAGGAACTCTCGGGACCGTAGAACAGGCGTCCGCCTTCATTACTTATCGCCAGATGGAATGGGTTCGTCCCAGGCATTGCGCCTGTTTGCAGATTGTGAAGGGTATGCATCGCGGTGCTCAGTTGTTGGAAGCGTTCAGCGAGGGCGGGATTACTCTCAAATACCGCATGAATTCGTGCTGCGTCTGGGTGGTCATTGGCCACAACAACCCGCCCTGTCGCATCAGCCCGTAGATGGACTTCTATATTGGTATCGATACCGTGTTCAGCGAAGACTTTGCCTAGTTCCGCGGCAAAAGCATCCACATTGGCCTGTATCCTTGTCATGCCATAGGTTTCCGAAAGTCCATATGTGGGGGAGGAACCAGCCAAGGTAGGAGCACCCGACCGGGCAGGCCTTTGATGGGGTGGCGTATTGCCTGGGCGTGATGCGTAATGTGTTGGCGCAGTTGGTTTTGCAGGCTGCGACCGTATCATCCTAGGTATGGATACAAGATCGTGAATTAAAGCCCGAGCTGCGCCAACTGCATTAAGAGCTGCCAACGGGGATATGGACATAGCAACATACTCCTCCACCGTGTAAGGTTTCCATTACCAAGCCGTTCCTTAAGGAGAAGCAACTCCCGTGCCGTCCCGAGTGAGATCACTCAATACACTATCGGCGGGCGGTCTGCCGGAGGAATTCGAGTGGTCCACCCCGCTCTTTGAGGCGGTGAAGGAGATCGGGAGGCAGACCCAGCTTGAGCAATGCTTCTTCGATGCGTTCGGGAGTATGGGAAAAACGCTCGATTACGGCGTTGATACGA
>PWNM01000594.1 GCA_003557825.1 Candidatus Hydrogenedentota bacterium
AGAGTCGGGTACTCCTGGGAAGAAGCGCCGAGATCACCGAACTCGAAGAGAAAACCGCCGCTCTCGACCAGGAAATCGTCGCTCTCAAACAAGAGGGCGAGGCGCTAACTACCCGCATCCAGGAAGCCGCCGCACGTGCACGGGAGCTTCAAGCCCGGGAAGATGAGCTAAGCAAGACCCTCGGCGAATTGGGAGTCACCATTGCTCGACAATCGACCGAATTGGACAATCTCAGCCAGTCGATGACGTCGCTCACCGAACAGCGGGATGCCTTAACGCAGCAGCGCGAAACGGTGGAAACGCAGCGGCGCGAGGCATTGACCCGAGCCGACTCCATTGACAGCGACGACGAAGCCTTTCAAAACGAACAAGCAGCGGCTCAGGAGGCCCTGGCCGAGGCCCGACAACGGCTCTCGGTTTGCGCCGGCGAACTGGGTGACTTGCGTATCCAGCATGCGGCGTTGGTCCAGCGCATCGAAGAACTCGAGCGAGATCGCGCGCGCCAACAACGGGAATACGAGATGGCCATGTCAGAAGGCGATCGACGCAAGGAGCTGTTGGAACAGCATGCCGAGCGGCAGCAGTCCCTCGAAGAGGCCGTGCAGCAACAGATCGAGTCCTCCGGCGCCCTTTCCGAACGCATCGAAGAGGCGCGAAAACACGTGGTCGAGGCCGAAAACCGCCGGCAGGAGCTACTCGACGAAACCGAGGCCATCGACAAGGATTTGCGGGCCCTCCGCGAACAAGCCCGTACGGCCCAGGGCCGAGTCCATCAGCTTGAACTCGATCTACGTTCGGCCGAAGATCGGCTCACCTATTTTAACGAACGGATCCAGTCCGAATATCACATCGCCCTGAGTGCGCTCAGCGCCGAGGATGTGGGCACGGACGAGTACGAAAAAGAGGTCCGGGACAAACTGGTCACCGAATTACGGGAAAAGCTCCAGCGTATGGGCGATGTCAACCTCATGGCCATCGAGGAATACGAGGCCCTCGAGAAACGCCACGAGTTCCTGACCGGACAGTGCCAGGACCTGCAGCAGGCCAAAGATGCCTTGCTCGGCGTAATCGCCCGCAGCGACAAGCGTATCCGCGAGATGTTCATGGAAACTTTTGAACGGGTGAGCAACCTGTTCCGAGATTACTTCCGGCGCTTGTTCAGCGGCGGTCAGGCGCGAATCTACCTGTTGGACGAAGACGACCCTCTCGAGAGTGGTATCGAGATCGAAGCCCGGCCTCCGGGCAAGAAACCCACGTCCATCTCGTTATTGTCCGGCGGCGAGAGCGCGATGACAGCCATCGCTCTGCTATTCAGCATTCTCAAATCGAAGCCCACGCCGTTCTGTATCCTTGACGAGGTGGATGCGCCCCTGGACGATGCCAATATCGGTCGATTTCTGACGCTTCTCGAGGAATTTAGCGAGGAAACCCAGTTCGTGGTCATCACCCATAACAAACAGACCATGGCCCGGACCGAAGCGTTGTACGGGGTAACCATGCAGGAGCGGGGCGTGTCGCAGCTTATTTCGGCGCGACTGGACGACATGGACGATAGCGAATCGGCGGCATAATGTCACGGGAACCGGGCAAGAACGGCGGCAACCCCATCCGCGTGTTGCATCTTTTCAGCAACACCAAATGGACAGGCCCCGCCGAGCCGGCGCTCAACCTTTGCGTGGCTTTGCGACGCATCGGGGTCGAGGCGGACTTTGCCTGCTCGGCCGTGCCCAGCGGCGAGGCCAATACCCTTATCGAGACGGCCCGCGATCGGGGCATTGAACCCATCTTGCGGTTCCGCCTAGGCAAGCATCGCAACCCGCTCTATAACTGGCTGGACCGCCGCCTGCTTTCGACGTTTTTGTCCGAAACGTCCTACGACCTCATCCATTGCCATATGGACAATGACCATCGCATCGCGATGAAACCTGCCAACCAGCATGGCATCCCGCTGATCCGATCGAGTTACTATGGGACCGGGTTTCCCGACAAAGGCGACTACGCCACCCTGGCCAAAGGCGCCGCTCATATCATTGAGCCCTCGCAACGAGCTTTTGAGGATGATCAAGCCGCATTGGGCCTTCCTTCGGAACGCATGACGGTGATCCCCAACGCCGTCGATACGGAGCGCTTTGACCCGGTGCGGACCGTGCCCGACGGCCGCCGCTGGCTCCACATTCCCGCTGATGCCTTTGTTATTGGCATTGTGGCCCGCATGCAGACCCACCGCCGCTACGAGGACCTGTTCGAGGCGGTGCGCCGCCTGGCCGAAGCCTATCCCCAGGTGCACTTGCTTGTTGTGGGGCGGGGTACCCGGCAGGAACAGGTTGCCTTCACGCCGGTCCAGGAGATGGGGTTATCAGACCGGGTCCACTTTTCGGGCTATGTAAGCGGCGAGAACTATGTAGGGATGCTGAAGGCCTTTGATGTGAAGGTGTTTCTCATGCCCGGTAGCGACGGGACCTGCCGTGCCGTGCGCGAGGCCATGGCCATGGCCAGACCGGCGGTAGTGGCCGACCGGGGCATGCTGCCGGAAATCGTCGAAGACGGCGTCACGGGCATGGTGTGTGACGGCAGTCCCGAAGGATTGTACAACGCCTTGGCTCCCCTCGTAACCGATCCGGCCCAAGCCCGCACCATGGGTCGGGCCGCACGCGAACAGGCCGTCCGCCTCTTTTCCCTCGACACCCAAGCCCAGGCGGTTCGCGGGGTATACGAATCAGTGCTCCGTGTCTCGTAGCACCGAGTCGTAGACCCGTTCAAGCTTGGCGGCGCAGATTTCAGGCGAATGTTCGCGCATAATCGTCTCCCGCGCTTTATCGCCCAGATGAGCACGCAGTTCCTTGTCACGCAACAACCGTATCATGTCCTCCGCAAAGGCCTCAGGCGTATCGGCCACAAGTCCATCGACGCCGGGCGCTATGGGATGGGCACACCCTCGATGAGCCACTACGGGCTTGCCGGCCGCCATGGCATTTAGGAGCTTGATGGGATAGCCCGACCACGATTTGCGGGGACATGCGACCACCACATCCTCCTGCAATGCCTCGCGCACGGCGGAAAAACCGGCCGAAGCCATTACATCCACATCGGGTAGATCGCAATGCGCGCTCGTGGCCACCGTCAACCGCGCATCGGGCAGCGTCTGCCGGACAATCGTCATGGCCTGTTGCAGAAAGGGCAGATTCTGGTACGAATCGAGGTTGCCCATATACAGCACCCGCGGCGAATCGCCCAGCTTCCTATTGTCGCCGAACCGATCCACTTTGCATGATGGCGGCACGATACTCACCTGGTCGGGCCGGCATGCGCACTCAGCCACCAGGTAATCGGCCAACTCGCCATGGGGCGCCACAATTGCATCGGCCCGGCGCGGCAAGCTGCGGTCCAAGGCCGACCCGAATCGCTGCGCCCACCTCCGAGGCCGCATGAAATAGGGCAGTTCATCGACCATGGCATTATGGGCGTGATACACCACCGGCCGAACCCGCGCGAACAGCGCGGCCAGTAAACCTTCGTAGTTATGAGCGTGGACCACGTCGATGGCATGCTCTCGCACCACGCGGCGCAGGGTCATGACCAACGCGGCATCGGCAATGGGTTTCCAGATCGACGGGCCGGCGGCGGTTTTGCGGTAGCCCGGCAGCCGCATACAGCGATGAATCGGAGCCGCATCCCAAGCCTCGTCCGTGCCATGGCCGTATACTACCAGCCGGACCTCATGGCCCCGGCCTTGCAGGGCGGTCACGGTCTCCTTGATCAGCGCCTGCGACCCTTGGGGGGCAGGAAAAGGACAGGCGGCTACCATGGCGATACGTCGGGATATATGAGGCAGTACGATTTTCATTACTCCATGTATCCTAACGCACGGAGTCTTTGGGCTACCAATTCGTCCTGCTCAGGGGTGTAGGCCCGCGAAGGCCCGCCTGTATGCGGCGCATCGGGAGAGGAGGCGGGCGGCGACCACAAACTGACGCCGTCCATGGGCGGAGCGGCCACGCCGAGGTGGGCGAGTACCGTGGGCGCAAGATCCTCGAGCCGCGCATGACCTGCGGGGGTAGCCGGCGCGAGCAGCAAAACACCTTCGGGTCGGTGGGTTCCGTTCATGCCCTTTTCCTTGCCGCCCACATAAGCGTCGGGCAAAAGGGGGCGCAGGGCCGGCCCGCCTCGTCTGCGCAAAAATGAGTAGGCATAGCCCTGTTCGTCGAGAGCCGGTTCGAGGATGATATCGGGAGCCCGTGCGACGTGGGGGCCGTGGTACAGTTCGTCCCGTCGCCACGCCTTTGCTACGGGCGCCCAGTCTTCGAGAGCGGCGCACAGTTCGCGGCAGACCGTTTCGTAGGACTCCTGTGCCACCTGGCCGTCCGGATCGCGGCCTTGCAAGTTGATACGGACCGATGGGAAATAGTTGAGTTCCTCTGACCAAGCGCGCGTACGGGACCAGTCGGTGCCTCCGAAACGGGATTGGCTTTCGGCGCGGGCGGCTAGCCCTTCGAAACGGCGAAAAAGGGGTCCGCGGAATCGTTGTGGTACGGTTGCCAGGGCCAATCGTTTGAGGAGGCTTTCCCCATCACGCGGGGCAAAGGTTAGATAACCTTGCTCTGCGAGCCAGTTATTGATATGGGCCACCATGGTTCCCGCACCGCCAAAGCCGTGGTCCGACACAACGGCCACCGCCTTATCGTCACCCGCGGCCCCGACCACGCGACCCACCGCAGCATCAAGACGCTCATAGACTTGTCGGATAGCATCGGCAGGACCCGGTTGATGACGAGGCGAATCGGGATCGTGAAACATCCAGAAATGATGGCTCACCGTGTCCGACTCGCCAAAGACGGCCATGAAAAAGTCCCATGGTTCGCGGTTCATCAGATCCAGGGCCACGGCCTCTTTGTCTGCGATACGGTCCAGCAGCTTGGGCAAGGACCGGTCATGCCAGTCGGCATCGATATGGGACTCCTGGAAATCCCCAAACCGCCAGCGGCGAACTTCGCCGAAACGATCGGGCGGATACACAAAGGACGCATCCAATGTGGAAGCCACCGGCGAATCAAATCCCGAGACCATGATACCGTTTACTGGGTCGGGCGGATACGTTCCGGGAACTCCGAGGACCACGACCCGCTTGCCTGCTTCCGAGAGCAGACTCCACAGCGGCGGAGCTTGCCGAAAGGTGCTGTTCACGAATCGCAGCCGATTGGCCCCGGGGACTACCTCCGTGAAATCGAAGATACCGTGTCGCCCCGGATTGACGCCCGTAACGCACGTCGTCCAAGCTGGAAAGGTGGCCGGCGGCACAGTGCTGTCGCACCGCAGAAACGACCCCCGTTCCCGAAGCCGCGCCAAGGCCGGTAGCCGCCCTTCCATCATCCATCGTTCGATTAATGACGGCTCTGCCCCATCGAGCCCAATGATTAGAAAGCGTCGCATACCCCTATTGTAACAAGAAGTCCGATTCATTCGTGTATTCGGCGGCCTATTTGCCAAAGCCTGTCGAGAAGCCCGGCTGAAGCCGGCTCCGGTCGCTGCTGTCTCGATACACTCCGCCCGGGCGGATGCTAAGATGGCGTCGGCTAAAGCCGACTGAGGGGATGTTTAACTCTTGGGGCATGGCCCAACACAAAGGTTCAAAGGAACACGAAGAGCCTCACGCGAAGCCGCGAAGAACGCGAAGGGGTCAACACAAAGGCACAAAGCCTACGAAGAGTCACAAAGGGGCTCACGCGAAGCCGCGAAGGACGCGAAGGGGTCAACACAAAGGCACGACGAACAGAAAAGTTTACAGGCTAAAGCCCATCGAGAAGCCCGGCTAAAGCCGGCTCGATCGGGTTACCTACCCCCGCACACCCCGGATAAATCCGGGTGCTAAGATGGCGTCGGCTAAAGCCGACTAACCTTATTGATGAGTCTGCATTTTGGGAAACAATGGCCTAGCCGGCAACGATCGGGGTATGGTTTCGTTGGCCGAAATCGGGGCCGTCCCTATCTTGGTTGGCCTTGTGTAGCGAACGGCGTCACGAACGATATCCTTTTCGCCAGCTCAAACGGCTGCTCTCCGCCAAGCTGGGATTGGACTGCCCAGTTGTCCTTGGCAATCTCCATTATGTCGCAGGTATCCCCACCCAGTCGGCTTTAGCCGACGCCATCTTAGCACCCGGCTTTAGCCGGGGTGTATTGAGGCAACCCGATCGAGCCGGCTTTAGCCGGGCTTCTCGATGGGCTTTAGCGTTGGGGAAAGGCCTTCGGAGGACGAAACACCCTGTTCCGATTCGTGCCGGTCTTCCGAAGGTTTTGGCTCCCATTCCCGCGCTAGACGTTGGGCTTCGGCGATCTGATCGGGGGTCATTCGAGCGGCGACCTCGTCGCGTAGTCCTGCAGCTTGTTCCCTGAGTTCGGCTTGTTCCTCAATCAACCCAGAGGCGGCCAGGTCTAACCACATATGGGCCTGGATATCATCCTGCGGCACGCCGTGGCCGTAGTAGTGAAGGCTTCCGAGGTTACTCTGCGCCAGGGTATGACCTTGCTCGGCAGCATTTCGCCACCACCGCTCCGCCTCGGCGTAGTCTTGCGGTACGCCATGGCCCTCGGCATACATGGTACCGAGGTTGTTCTGCGCCAGGGCATGGCCTTGCTCGGCCGCCTTTCGGTACCACCGCCGGGCCTCGGCGTAGTCCTGCGGGACGCCGTGGCCCTCGGCATGCATGAAAGCGAGGTCAACCTGCGCCTCGGCTAATCCTTGCTCGGCCGCTTTTCGGAACCATCGCATGGCCTCGACATCATCCTGTGGCACCCCTTGGCCGTAGCCATACATGACACCGAGGCCGAACTGCGCCTCCGCATACTCTTGCTCGGCGGCTTTTCGGTACCACCGCTCCGCCTCGGCGTAGTCTTGCGGCACGCCGTGGCCGTGGTAGTGAAGGCTTCCGAGGTTGTTCTGCGCCAGGGCATGGCCTTGCTCGGCCGCCTTTTGGTACCACCGCCGGGCCTCGGCATAGTCTTGCGGCACGCCGTGGCCCTCGGCATACATGAAACCGAGGTTACTCTGCACCGCGGCATGGCCTTGCTCAGC
>PWNM01000235.1 GCA_003557825.1 Candidatus Hydrogenedentota bacterium
AAACTGCAGCAACGCCGGACTCCCCCGCGAACGATCCACCATGAACCAACTCAGGTCCTCCGTGGCAAAACACCACAGCCAATGGGTCTTCCCGTTCACGCACCACCCCGTCTAATCCACGTGAAGTACCGCGGAATCCAGGGCCTTGCTGGATTTGCTCATACCAGAAGAACAGGATCTCCGCCAAACGGATCGAGTGCGCCCTGGCCCAGGCTTTGACCGACGCCGGATTCGCCCTCGCACCCAAACGATTCGGCAGCAGCGATTGCGCCTGCCCCGGCCACCTCTTTTACAGCCCCGACCCGCCCCTCCACCGGACCGCCTTCCACGCCGTATTGCAGCATTTCCGCATGGCCCCACCGGATCGGTCCCATTATTAATGTTGGTGGTCCGGAGAGCCTTCCTTGACTCTTGGTAAAGAAAAGAGTATCTTTTAACTAAGTAAGTGCTTACTTATTTTGGAGGTGGTTGCAGATGGCTCGTTCAAAGGCAGAAACAACGGTTGGGCGTCCGAGGGCGCGATCACCGAGGAAGAAGGCTCCGACTCCCCGCCGGAAGAACGGAAGTGATGCGCTTTATCAGGCCGCTCTCGAGTTAATCGTTGAACGTGGCTATCACTCGGCCACGACAGCGGCCATAAGCAAACGGGCCGGTATGAGCGCGGCCGCCCTGTATGCCCATTACTCCAGTAAAGAAGAACTCGCCTGGCAACTGTTCCTCGATATTAATAAGCAGGCTGCCCTTGGTCTGCGTGAAAAAATCGAGGGTCTTGACTCCGCATCGTCTCGCATACGAGGCATTGTCCAACACGTATTCGAGTGGACCATGGATAACCGACATGCCGCCATTTTTCTCTTTCTTATTCGCCATTCGGAGTTTTTCGAGCGGGAGAAGCACTTGGATGCAGACGGTCGAGCCGAGTTGGTCCAGATGTTCATGGAGACCATCGAATACGGCTGGAAGACAGGTGAGCTGCCGAAAGCCGACATTAACACTCTCTTGAAGGCCACTGGGGTTCCGTTGGTGTTCGTGCGCGACTGGCTGGAAGGTTGGGATCCCCAGGATCTTCGAGCATATATCGACGATGCGACGCACATGTGTTGCCGTGCATTGGGCATGCGCGACCAGGGCGCATCAGAGGCATCAAGCATCGTGAAACCCAATCGAAGGAGGTGAGCATCGGCGGACACCATCAGAAGGTGAAACAGTTGGTTTTGGGAACCTCCTGCCATGGGGGCAGAGGTGGATGAGCGTAGTGATCGAAGATCGAATTACAGGAGTATCGAACCATGAAGGCAAAAAACTACAGACGGGGCTTCACCCTTATCGAGTTGTTGGTCGTCATTGCGATCATTGCTATCCTGGCGGCCATTTTACTTCCGGCGTTGGCCCGGGCCCGTGAAGCAGCTCGGCGTGCAAGTTGCGCCAACAACCTCAAGCAGATGGGGCTTGTGCTTAAGATGTTCGCAAGTGAGGAACGATCGGGCAAGTTCCCTCCTCAGGGCTTGTGCTGGACCACGGATGAGATGCCGAATATGCACGGTTTTGAGCCAGGAGCAGGGCAGTTTGGCGGAAATATGTTCATCTCTGGCGAGGCCATATATCCGGATTACCTAGGGGATATTAGCATTCTTTTGTGTCCCTCGTCAGGCGGGGGGACGGTCAAGGATACGTGGTATCGGCAGTGGCTTGATACCGACGATGATTCGTTCCAGTATGAGCAGCTTACCCTGACGGATGGTCCCCACAACGACGGGCGCGTGAATATGAACGCATGGCGGCCCATTGACTACATGTACATGAGCTGGCTGCTGGAGAGCGATGGAAATTATTCCTTGGCTCTGACGTATTCGCTGTTCGCTCCAACGGGGGCTGTTGATTTGGCTGAAGCCCGTTCCATGTTGGATAGGGACGTTCAGGAGAAGCCTGAATTGTTCATCATTCTTGGATGGGACTGGGGGCTCTTCTACGGAAAGCCGGGCGCCATTGCCCCGAACGAGGGACTCAGCGGCGGTGCATCCCTTCCTCGCTTGCGTGAAGGCGTCGAACGGTTTCTGCTCACGGATATCAACAATCCGGCTGCCGGCGCCAAGTCACAGAGTCAAATCCCTGTGATGTGGGACAATATTCAAGCTTTGGGTCTATATGGCGGCGGCGTGTCCATGTATAATCACGTTCCTGGAGGCAGTAACGTCCTGTACATGGATGGCCATGTCCGATTCGTCCGTTATCCGGAGGAATTCCCCATCACCTCGAGCGTGGCCGACATGAACTTTATCATGAGCTGATGGCAGTTCATTGTCGTGGATATGATGAAAGAACACTTGGGGAGAGCCGAACATGGCTCCCCCCAAGCATTTATCTGAAAGGAACTGCGTCGGCATGTTTGGGTTTTCGAAAGCCGTAGGTTTCCTGTTCAGCACCCTGCTGTTTATCTCTATGGGGCTGGATGGGCAAGCAGAAGCGTTTGAACGTATCATGTTTGTGGAAACGGAGGCAGATTTCGAAGGCGGGGTAGAGCTGCTCGATGTCTCAATGGAAGGTGAATACGTTTCGGCGACTGTGCGTCTTCCCTATCTCGACATTCGAGGTGAATCGGCAGCAGTTCAGGCACGAGCAATGGCCCGATTCGATCGATTGGCTTCCGGTGTTCCGATGCCCGCCTTCTGCCATGTTTACTATGAACCATTCATCGATGAAATACCGGGACCCGAACATTGGTGTGATCTGGGCTGGCTTGTTGTTTTCCCGCATTATCCTCCCAGCGGCGATGATTTTGCGCCTGAAGACCTAGGCATTGCGAATGGCGTGAATCACACCCGAGCCATGATACAGTGGGTTCGGCGGCTTTCCTGCGTGGATCGACAAAGGATTCACTTGAACGGTGCAAGTCAAGCCGGATATATGGTCTTGGCAGCGGCGGCCTCTTCCTTTCCCGTTACTTCGGCGACCTCCTTTTATCCCGTTGTTAACTGGGGCTTCAATCTGCAGTATTTCGAAGCAAACCGCGTTGCGGCGGGATATCCTGAGACTCCCCCATCGGATAGCCCCATGCCGGTAGTGGCCAACTTCTCCACGCTTGTGGAGATGCCCTTTCCGTTGTTCGGACCCGACCTGGCCGGCGACGCCTATTACGCTGTGAGTCCGATTGCCTATCCTGACCGGGTCACAGGTCTGACCTTGGTGGTCTGCGCAACGGGTGATATGCTGGTCCCTGTCGGGCAGATGAATCCTGAACGCGAGGCCCCCTTTCATCCTGAGATATTTCCAAACGGATATCGGCGCGACTTCGAGGACATCATGGCGGGTTCGGTGGCCCATCAGCCTTTCGAGCATATACTGGACCGTGCAACCCGCTGGATTAGGGAAGTTTCCCTTCCGGAGGGAATTCGTGAAATTACCAGGGAAGAGGTTTTGGGGCGCCAGCCGCTTCCCGCCAAGGACTATCTTGCCTATGTCGACCTTCCCTGGTCACCGGACCATCAGTGGTCGCTTGTCTATCTCGACGAAGGACCTCCTACGCCTCATGTTGGGCACACGCGTTACCATTGGCGAGTGACATTCGATGATTTCATCCAGGCGCATCGTCAGGATCTCCTTCCCCTTGAACTATTGACGATGCCCAAACTCGAGGAGATGTTGGAACGATACGCTGGGCAACAGGTATCCTCGCCATTGCTTCTTGCCGAAGGAGTACCGTTGAACCGGCGCAATTTTGAAGGCGTCGAGCGTTTCGATATATTGACCGGTTTACTGGACTATGCGACCGCGAGTCCGGATCATGGACAGCGTCTTGAGGAGCTGTATGAGGCAATGCCAGACACATTGAAAAGCTTTGGTCCTACCCTCACGCAAGATCATATCGAGGAAGCGCTAGAAAGGCTTTCCTTATATTCAGAATAAACTCAGAAGGAATCTGATGGAGCAGACGAAACGCAATACGCTACTTATTGGAGCCGCAGCAACCGACATTACCCCTGAATTGCCGGACTGGATCATCGGCGTGGGGAAGGCATTTGTAACCGATAACGGCCATTCCTTTGAATGGAGCGGGCGCGATGAACCCACGAATACGGTACATGATCCATTGACCATGCAGGCACTGTACATCGAACAGGATGGCGAACGGGCTCTTGTGCTTTCGGCGGATCTGTTGTTCCCCTTGGGGGCAGAACGAGTCATCGAGGCCGCCGCTCGTGCCGCTTCCGTCGAGCCGGACGCCGTTTTCTATGCTGCGACACACAACCACAATGGCCCGGTCGAGACGGATGCCTATATTGAGCGGCTTGTAGAGCGAGCCGCCTCGTGTGCCGCTGAGGCAAAGGCGCACGCCTGTCCATCGGTCGTCGATCATGCATGGGATACCTATGACCGGCTGATCTATGACCGTTCGGCCCCCTGGGGTCCCGTTGATGGAAGAATCGATGTTCTTCGATTCCAACATGCTACGACAGGCCGCCCCATCGCGTTCCTGATGAGTTACGGCTGTCACCCCTGTAGTTTGAGTTATGACTGGAATGCCGTTACCGCCGATTATCCCGGCGTAGCGCGTCGTCATGTTCAAACGCTGATGCAGACTGCTGTTCCGGTGATGTTTTTAACGGGATGTGCCGCCAACGTACAGATGATTGGGGTGAAGAAGTTTGAAGTTCCCCGTATGTATCTCAACGTGCCCAAAGGCGACTTTGAGGCGGTGGAACGCCTCGGAACCATTCTTGCCGAATGCGCTGTGGCCGCGCTCAAGCAGAACGGGAAGCCGGTGCAGACCAGCCGGCTTGAAGTGGGTCAAAAGGTCATCGAATTACCTATCGTTTTCGAGGCTACGCAGGCCGAGTTGCAGGAACGACGAGAACAGATTACCGCCATGGCTTCCCATTCCGCCAGTGGAACCGTTCCTCCCTGGAAAAAGACGCTGGAACGGGTCTACGGCGACATGATTGATCAGGCCATTGATCTGGCCTCAGCTCCACAGCCTAAGCGGCCGATTGATACCGGGTTTCTTATTTTGGGCGATTTCGCACTGATTGCGACGCCTCTTGAGTTGACCTGGCAAATGGGGGTTCGGGTCCGCGATGATTCGCCCTACCCCGTAACCATTTCCGCCACCACGACTTTTGGATATGACGGATACCTTACGGAACGCCGCTTCTATGAGCAAGAGCGGGAAAACTGGAATTATGAGGCTATGGGGATGACTGCCATGACGGGCTATGTACCTGCCGCCGAAGCTCCGGATGTACTCCATGGCGCTATTTTGGCTCAGTTGAACGCAATGCGCCAACCTTCCCGCACAGAACGTACGCACAAAACGTCTGCCCCCTGCATCTGACTCCGGGCGGGACCAGCGTAATGAAGTAGAAAGGACACGCCATGCCGACAACCAATGGAAACCCCTCAGCACATACCACGCGATTTCTGCAAGACCAATTCGCCATCGCCATGTTCGGGGATCCACCTCTTACCGAAAGGGACTACCAGCTCGTGGCGGAGAGTGGCTTCAATCTGGTAGCAGGTAATTTCCATGCGGACAACCTTGAAAGAACACTTCGCCAACTGGATCTTTGCGAGCATTTTGGGATGAAGGCCCTCGCCTGCTGTGGGGACATCCCGCCGGAAGAACATCCGGAAGGCGAGTCCTGTTGGGGCTATGTTGTTCAGGACGAGCCGAATGCAGCGGCGTTTGCCCGGCTTGCCGATCGCGTTGCTGCGTTGCGCAAGGCTCGGCCCGGGCGTCTGCCGATGATCAACTTGTATGGCCACTACACCCAACTACGGCCCGAGGACTTGGCAGCAAAGGACTATGACGATTATGTCCGGCAGTTCATCCAGATTGTCGATCCGGATATCCTTTCCATGGACTACTACCCCTATTTCCTGCCCGTTGCCGACGACCGAGATGGATTGTGCCGCACTTTGGAGTCCATGAGGCGTCATAGCCTGGAAGCAGGGATTCCCTTTTGGAACTTCATAAATTGCATGCCCTATGGTCCCCATACCGACCCGACGGAGGGACAGCTGATGTGGCAAATTTACACATCACTGGCCTACGGTTCCAAAGGGATTGGGTATTTTTGCTATTTCACGCCGCTCAGCCCCGAATTTCCGAAAGGTGGGGCGATTGTAACCCGAGACAATGTCCGGACGAGGCATTGGTATCAGGCTCGTCGGATCAATGAACAGTTGCGGAATCTTGGTCCCACGCTGATGCAGCTCACGAGTTGCGGGGTCTATCGGTTGTACCCCATCGACAATGCCCAGCGCCAATTGCGGGGCACTGGAATCGCGAACATCCTTCATGCGCCCGTGGATCCACCCTATGACTACTTGGTGGGGACGTTTCGCCATGCAGATGGTCGACGCGCCGTACTGCTGAACAACTACCGCTATGCGTTCACTGCCTGGCCGACAGTGGAATTCGATGTGCCTGTCGAAGCCGTCCGGGAGGTAAATAAATGGACCGGTACCGAGGAACCGGTCCATGATGACAGCCCGGAGATGGAAGGCCTTCAAGTCTCCCTCGATGCGGGCGAAGGAAGGTTATTCCTCTTGCCGCCGACATAGAGGTTGAATCAAAACCTTACCGACAGTTGGGGTCCGAAGGCCGTTCGATCCTGGGCGTTCAGGCGGGCGGCCAGCATGTCTCCGGGTTGCATGTCTCCCTTGGGAATGAGGATTTCCAGCGTGGTTTGCTCAAAACGCCGGACTCGGTTTGCCAATGGAATGCGCGTATACTCCACGCCATTGATGGTCAGAACAAGGCTCATGGTTCCCACCGGGTCCGTTTCCTCCTCAGGCGATAACCAGGCCGCCTCCCCCAGATTCGTGATGGCGAACCGCAGGGCGCACGTCTCGTGGATTGAAGTCAGGTCGATTGCTTTGTCATCGAGGGGCTGCCATGCATGGTCGTCGACGCGCCATTCCACGGTGTCGAAGAACCCGTCCAGGTATCTGGGCGGATCGGTTCCGGTCCATGGCGCTCCACCCACGGCGATCGCCGGACAAGTTCGAGAATCGGTTCCGGTCCCGGTGGTGCGGAGACCAAGGAGACCTCCGTCTGCCA
>PWNM01000149.1 GCA_003557825.1 Candidatus Hydrogenedentota bacterium
CTACTCCAGCACGCTGGTCACGTCGGGCACAGCGAAGGGTGTCGTGGTGGCGACAGGGACCGAGACCGAGATCGGCCGCATCAACGCCATGATGTCCGAGGTGAAGACCATTACGACTCCATTGTTGCGACAGGTGGCGACCTTTGGCCGCTGGCTTACCGTGGTGATTCTGAGCGCGGCGGCCTTCTTGGTTTTATTCGGAATCGTGATTCGGGACTACGACCTCATCGAAATTTTTCTTGCCGCGGTGGGACTTGCTGTTGCGGCCATTCCTGAGGGATTACCGGCTATTATGACCATAACGTTAGCTATCGGCGTGCAGCGGATGGCCAAGCGTAATGCCATCATTCGTCGCTTGCCTGCCGTCGAAACGCTGGGTTCGGTCACGGTAATTTGTTCGGATAAGACGGGCACACTGACCCGGAACGAGATGACTGTCGCCCAGGTCACCCTCAAGGATGATCAGTTCCAGGTGTCCGGTACCGGCTATGCGCCGGAGGGCGAGGTGACCAAGGATGACGAACCGGTCGACCTTGACTCCCATCCGGCGTTGCGGGATTTACTTATCGCAGGAGTCTTGTGCAATGATTCCCGTCTACGTGAAGAAGACGGGCAATGGGTCATCGAGGGGGATCCGACAGAGGCGTCGTTGCTTACCTTGGGAGCGAAAGCGGGTTTTGACCGGGCTTCTTTGCGCGAGGAATACCCGCGGGTCGATGCCATTCCTTTCGAATCGGAACATAAATACATGGCCACCCTGCATACCCATGAAGGAGAAGGCCTCATTTTTCTCAAAGGGGCTCCCGAGCGACTGCTTAAATTGTGTGAACGGGAGGAGCTTGATCATGAGGAGGAGGATCAGGAATTTGATCCGTCTTATTGGGATGATGCCATGGAGAAAATGGCCGCTCGCGGTATGCGGATGCTTGGTATTGCCATCAAACGTGTCTCGGCGGATAAGCAGAGTATCGATCACGAGGACATTCAGGAGGGGATGGTGTTTCTCGGATTTGCGGGACTCATTGATCCGCCCCGTGATGAAGCCATCCGCGCCGTCAAGGAGTGCCAAGAGGCCGGTATTCGCGTGAAGATGATCACGGGTGATCATGCCCTGACGGCGCGGACTATTGGCACGGAGCTGGGCATCGGGGACGGCGAGACATCCTATACCGGCGAAGAGCTCGAATCGATGGACGAGGAATCCCTGGATAAGGCGGTGGATGAATCCGATGTATTCGCCCGGGTCAGCCCGGAGCATAAACTCCGCATCGTACAAGGATTGCAGGATGATGGCCTCATCGTCGCCATGACGGGCGACGGCGTAAACGATGCCCCGGCGCTCAAGAAAGCCGATATCGGCGTGGCCATGGGGATCAAGGGAACCGAAGCCTCCAAAGAAGCCTCCGAGATGGTGTTGGCCGACGACAATTTTGCTTCCATCGCCCATGCAGTGGAGGAAGGGCGGACGGTCTATGCGAATCTCAAGAAGTCCATTCTGTTTATCTTGCCGACGAATGGTGGACAATCCCTGGCGATTATCGCAGCCGTTGTGCTTGGGTTAGCCGATATGCCCATCACGCCCGTGCAGATCCTGTGGGTCAACATGGTTACCGCGGTGACATTGGCCTTGGCATTGGCCTTTGAACCGGCGGAAAAGGGGGTCATGAAGCGACCCCCCCGGGACCCGAACGAATCGCTCTTGCCGGGATTCTTCCTGTGGCGTATTTCGTTCGTGTCCGTCCTGCTGCTGGCGGGGACGCTCGGATTCTATCAATGGCAATATGCAGGCGGTGAGGGTGTGGACCTTGATGTGGCCCGGGCCATTGCGATCAATACGCTCGTAATGGGCGAGGTGTTTTACCTGTTCAACAGCCGGATCATGACGGGGTCGTCGTTTACCAAACAGATTCTGACCTCCAATCCCTATGCCTTTTTGTCCGCCGGGACGATCATCTTGTTGCAACTGTTGTTCACGTATTTCCCCTTGTTCCAGGAATGGTTTGGCACAGCTAGCATGCCGCTGGCCATGTGGATTCCCATTGTGTTATTCGGCATGGCAGTCTTCCTGATCGTCGAAGGGGAAAAGGCCATCGTCCGGAAGTTTTTTAACGTGGAAGGCTAAGGGAGACCGCTATTCCGAACCGGACTGTGAAGTTGCCCCGGTTGTTGGGGCATGGACCATACATGCGGCTTCATGGCTTGCCGTGACGGGCGTCAGCGCCTGTTCCAGTTCACGGCAGGCCGGGATGGCATCGGGGCAGCGGGGGTGAAAGTGACATCCCGAGGGCGGATTGATCGGGCTTGGCACATCGCCTGACAGGATGATCCGTTTGCGGGCATGCTCAGGGTCCGCCACGGGAGCCGCCGCCAAGAGGGCCTTGGTGTAGGGATGGACCGGCCGCTCGAAAATGTCCTTGACCGTTCCCATCTCAACAATCCGCCCAAGATACATGACTGCCACCATGTCCGAAACGAGCTGCACGACGCTAAGATCATGGCTGATGAAGAGGTAGGCCAAGCCGAGGCGTTCCTGCAAGTCGGCGAGTAGGTTGAGGATCTGGGCCTGGATGGAAACGTCGAGGGCCGAGATCGGTTCGTCGGCGACGATGAGGTCTGGTTCGACCGCCAAAGCCCGGGCAATGCCGATTCGCTGGCGTTGGCCGCCGCTGAATTCGTGGGGATATCGGTCGGCGCTTTCGGGCGGCAGTCCAACGAGATCAAGTAATTCGTAGATGCGCTCCCGCCTTTGTTTGCCCGGAGCCAGACCGTGGGCGTTCAGCACCTCGGAAAGGACCGAATAGACGGTCATCCGCGGGTTCAGTGAGCCGTAGGGATCTTGAAAGATGATCTGCATCCGCCGCCGCGTGGTTCGGAGTTCCCGACGCCCGAGGCTTACCATGTCTACGCCTTTGAAAACCACCCGTCCGCCTGTCGGTTCGATGAGCCGGAGGATGGTCCGCCCCACGGTGGTCTTGCCGC
The DNA here is from genome assembly GCA_003557825.1 of Candidatus Hydrogenedentota bacterium. Taxonomy (GTDB): domain Bacteria; phylum Hydrogenedentota; class Hydrogenedentia; order Hydrogenedentales; family SLHB01; genus PWNM01. The sequence continues at coordinate 2,980 of PWNM01000149.1, forward strand.
ATCCGCTTTCGCCCACCAAACTGAGGGTCTTCCCGGGGGGGATGGTAAAATCCACGCCATCGACGGCTCGTACCGCGCCGACCACCTTCGAGAACACGCCGCGCCGCACAGGGAAATGCTTCACCAATCCCTCGACGGCCAATAGGGGTTCGGTTGGGGTTGAAACGTTCATCGAACCGCCTCCGCATGATTGTCGGGAATGCCCGGCTCTTGCCCCATGGCCTTCATGCGCTCGGCATCATGAAGCCAGCACGCTACATGGCGCCCATCTGCCTGTTGTTCCAATGGCGGCTCCTCGTTTCGGCACAGTTCCATGGCGAAAGGGCAGCGCGGATGGAAGCGGCATCCTGATGGGAAGGCCGTCGCCGGAGGGACTTGCCCCTTGATGGCATACAACCGAGCCCGCGTGGCGCCATCGGCGCGTTCGAGGACGATATTCGGAATGGACCGAAACAGACCAATCGTATAGGGATGGTAAGGTTTGCGAAACAAGGCGTTGACGTCGGCCTTCTCGACGATTTTGCCTGCATACATGATGGCCACATGCTCCGCCATCTCGGCTACAACGCCCAAGTCGTGGGTAATCAGTAGCAGCGACATGTTCCGTTCGGCCTGAAGCGCCCGTAGCAGGTCAAGAATCTGGGCCTGGATGGTCACATCGAGGGCCGTGGTCGGTTCGTCGGCGATGAGCAGCTTGGGGTCGCAAGCCAACGCCATAGCGATCATGGCCCGTTGCCGCATGCCGCCCGACATCTGGTGGGGATAGTCGTCGACGCGGCTTTCAGGCGATGGAATGCCCACCTGGGCGAAGAGGTCGATGGTCCGTTGTCGAGCCTCCGGCTTGGAGAGTTGCCGGTGGACGCGCATCGATGCCGCCACCTGGTCGCCCACGCGAAATACGGGATTTAATGAGGTCATCGGTTCCTGGAAGATCATCGAAACGGTGTTGCCCCGGAACTTGCGCATGGCCTTTTCGGAGAGTTTGAGGACGTCCTGATCGCCGATAAGAATTTGCCCCGAATGAATTTTTCCCGGCGGTTCGGGTATGAGTCGCATGATGGAGAGGGCGGTGACGCTTTTCCCGCAGCCGCTTTCACCCACCAACGCGACGGTGCGACCGAGGGGGATGTCGAAGGAAACATCATCCACCGCCCGCGCCACGCCGGCGTCGGTGTGGAAATAGGTCTTTAGATTGCGGATGCTTACCAGGGTAGTCGTCATAGTGTTCTTTCGTGGTTATTGGCGTAGTCGGGGATCCATGGCATCGCGCAGTCCTTCGCCCACCAGGTTAAACGCCGTCACGGTGATGAATATCGCTGCGCCGGGAAAGGTGACCAACCACCAGACTCCGTCAGCCACGAGCCGTTGAGATTGTTTGAGCAGTTCGCCCCAGCTTGCTGTCGGGGGTTGTACTCCAAAGCCCAAGAAACTCAGGCCCGATTCCATCAGAATGGCGCCCGCAACCCCAAAGGTGGCGCTGACCAGTACGGGCGCCAGGGCGTTGGGCAGCAAATGGCGGAACATGACCCGCATATCGCGGAGTCCCGTCGCCCGAGCGGCCAAGACAAACTCGGATTCGCGCAGTTTCAGGAATTCGCCTCGAACCAACCGGGCCACTCCCATCCAGCTCGTCAGACCAATGACAATCATGATGTTCCAAATACTGGGCCTTACAAAGGCGATAATGGCCAGAATGAGAAAGAAACTCGGGAAGCACATCATCACTTCGATGATCCGTAAGACCACCACATCGACCCATCCGGTGTAGTACCCCGCCAAGGCCCCAAAGACAACCCCAATGGCTACCGAAATGCCCACAGCGACGAAACCGATGCTGATACTGATTCGCGTGCCCCAGATCATGCGCGAAAGTACGTCGCGTCCACGGTCATCGGTACCCAGCCAGTGCTCGCTGGAGGGCGCAGCCTGGCGGTTTCGAAGATTCTGTCTAAAAGGGGAATGGGGGATCGGGGGACGTAATGCATACTCGTCTTCGCTCGGTTCCCAACGGTCGTACTGGAAATTCACCAGTTCAGCCGGTCTTGTGTAATAGGGCAAAATGTAGCGTTCGCCTTCGTGTACCATGATGATAGGCACGTCGTTGGCCAGCACGGGCGTGAGGATAGCTACGACAAAAAGAAACAGTACCAGCCCCAGGCCGACAAGGGCCTGTTTGTTCTTGCGGAATTGCCGCCACACCAAGCGCCAATAGCCCTGCCGATGGCGCGTTGGGTTCGATGAAGGCGCTATGGTAGATTCCGGGTTACTCAAACTTAATCCTCGGGTCGGTGATGGCGTAGAGAATATCCGAAAGGAGCAGGCCAATCAGCGTCAGGAAGGCCGAAACGGCCAGAATCCCCATGATCAGGGGGTAGTCGCGGGAGAGGATGGCTTCGAACCCAAGCCGACCCATACCGGGTATGGTAAACACCTGCTCGATAATGACACTACCGCCGATCAGAGCGGGAAGCAATGTGCCCAGCAAGGTGATGATGGGGATGAGCGAATTGCGCATGGCGTATTTGAAGATGACAATACGCTCGGAGAACCCGTAGGCCCGGGCGGTGCGGATGTAGTCTTGGCGGATGGTCTCGATCATGCCTGCCCGGGCATACCGCGATAGTCCGGCGAGACCGCCGTAGGTCAGGCAGAACACAGGGAGCACCAAATGCCAAATACGGTCAACGAGCCACTGATGCCAGGGCCAGTCTTGGGCGCCGAAGGAACTGATGCCGAAAATGGGAAATACATTCCAGTACTCGCCGCCCCCCAGGAACAGAATGAGTAGCATGGCCACCCAGAAGCTGGGGAGACTGTACAAGATGAACAAAATCAGGGTGATAATACTGTCCGGTATGGATCGGTGGTGCGTCGCGGAGAAGACCCCAATCGGTACCGATATCAGGTATATTAAAAAGATCGAAATGATGTTGAGCTGAAGGGTGATAGGTAAAGCTTCGAGGATCTTGTCGCGGACCGGCCGGTGATCCTTAAAGGAGTTTCCAAAATCGAGGGTCACCAAACGCCCCAACCACAGGCCGTATTGCTGATAAATGGGCCGGTCGAGACCGTAAAGCGCCTTGGTTTCCTCGATGATGCGGTCCGTATCGCTGTCGGCGGCCATGTCGCCTTGGGTGGCCATAAGTCGGAAGTATATTGGGCTTCCCGGGGCAAGCTGAATGACGAAAAACGACACGAGGCTGATGCCGATAAAGGTCGGCACGATAAGCAGAAGCCGTCGTATCAAATAGGCCTTCATAGATCCTTCCTATAGCCCGGTTCGGATTCGCACAGACTAGGGATAGCGCTGGAATTCCGCGGGAACCCACCACTCGGTCGCGTCGGGACCATAGGGATAGACTTGCACGTTTTGGAACCGATTGTCCACCGCTTGGAGCGACATGGGGCAGAACAGAAAGGTGTACGGTTGTTCTTCGTGCAGGATCTCATGGAAGCGGTGATACATTTCAACCCGCTTGTCGCGGTCGAATTCGAGTCGGGCGTCTTCCATGATCTGATCCGCCTCTTCATGGATAAAACCGACCGAATTGGACCCATTGACGATTGCTTGCGACGAATGCCAAAGCTGATAGGGATCGGGGTAGGGCGATAGACTCCATCCGAGCAGGCTGGCGTCAAACTGATGGGATTTCACGCTTTCTAAGAATGTCGCCCATTCAAGCTGACGGATGCGCATTCGGACGCCCGCTCGACGGAGTTCCTCCTGAAAAAGCGTGGCGATCTGCTCAGCCGTTACGCTGTCATTCACGATGAGCAATTCGAAGTCGAAGGTTTGACCGTTTTCATTGGTCCGAATGCCATCGCCGGTGCGGCCCGTCCAGCCGGCTTCGTCCAGCGATGCTTCGGCTTGTTCGGGATCGAAAGGCCAAGGCTGAATGTCCTGGTTATACTCGGGTTCGTCGGGGAAGAAACTGCCTGAGGTGATCTGGGCGAGACCGTGGTAGATGACATCGCGTATCTCTTCTCGATCCAACAGCATGGTCATCGCCCGTCGAACCCGCCGATCCTCAAACAAGGGGCGTCGCATGTTCCATCCAATGTAATTGTACGAGGGC
>PWNM01000010.1 GCA_003557825.1 Candidatus Hydrogenedentota bacterium
GGATCGAGGTGGATTTCGACGGGTTTGTCCATTAGCCGGGCGATCAACTGCGCCAACTCGCCGATGGTGATGGCTTGGGTCGAGCCAAAATGGACGATATCACCAACGACGTCCTTGCTTTCGGCGGTTCGCAAAAAGGCCTCGGTGATATCATCGATATAGGTGAAGTTACGGGTCGGCAGCAAGTCGCCAAGTTTGAGTTCCGTACCTCGCATAAGCTGGGTAACAATGGTCGGGATGACCAGAAAGCGCCCAACACGGGGTCCGTAAACGTTAAAAATCCGGCAGATGGACACGGGCAGATCATAGGACAGGAAAAAGCTTTGGACCACGTTGTCCGCGGCCAACTTCGAAGCAGTGTAGGGATTATAGGCCTTGACGGGGTGGTCTTCGCGGATGGGTTTTTCGCCTTCCATGGACCGGTAGACGCCCGCAGATGATGTGTGCACCATACGGGTGACGCGCTCGTGACGGCAGGAGTTGCAGACATTGAGCGTGCCAAGGACGTTCGTCATGACCGTTTCATCGGGATTCGAGTACGAATATTTCACGCTCGTGATCGCGGCCAGGTGAAAGACCGTGTCGACGCCAACGGTGGCCTCGCGAACGAAGGCGGCGTCGCGGATGTTGCCCCCCCAAATCTCGAGGTTGCGGCTCTGCTCGGTATCGACAGCAGCCAGGTACCCTACGCTACCGCGCATATTGCCGTGCACCATACCCCGCACCTCGGCCCCCAGCGCCAACAACCGCTCGCATAGGTGGCTGCCGATGAAACCGCCTGCTCCGGTTACCAACACTTTGCGTCCGGTCCAGTCCATGTTACCCCGTCCTCTCGGGCAAGTTTAAAGTCCCTTTCAAGAGTCCCTCGAACAACGCCTCGTATTCATCAACCACGCCCTCCCAGCTGTACCGGGTCCGCACCCGTTCGACGGCTTTCTGCCCATTTCGCCGAACCTCGTCGGGATGATCGACGAGCCATTGCAGTTTTTCCCGTAGATCATCCGCGTCTTTATTTCGGAAGGAAACCCCCGCCTCAGCGACGGTCTCTTCGTTATAGGCGATGTCGCTCACGAGCACGCAATTACCCGCGCCCATGGCCTCGAGGATGGCGGGGTGGGTCCCCCCCACTTCCATGGCGTTGACGTAGACATAGGCATTGGCTCGCAAGGCTTGGTACGTATCCCCGTAGAGACCGCCCGGAAAGAGGATTCGCGGATCCTTGGTCGACTTGAGCCGGGTAATGTATGCGTCCGCATAGGGCGCAGAACCGACTACCAATAGCTTCATGTCCGTCTTAACCCCCTCGAATGCTTTGACCACAACATGGGCATTATTCTCGGGCTCCAGTCGACTCACAAACAAGATATACCGTTCCGGCTCCACCCCCAGGGGCGCAAGCAATTTCTGCCCCGTTCCCCGCCGCACGACATCGGCTCCATAGGCCACAAAGGCGCTCTCAACACCGAACTTATGGCGGTAATACCGCTGGATCACCCGGGAATCAGACACCAGCATGTGGGGCAGTCGGGCCGCCACGCGTTCCGCCCACTTGTAGTAGGTCCTGCCGAGCCAGTTCCATTTCGTCCGCTCCCATTCGATCCCATCCGTGTTGAGTATCGTTTTTATCCCCCACATCCGGGGAAGCCAGACGAATATGCTATTGGCCGAATTGCAGTAATAGGCTATATCGGTTTTTTGTCCCAACACATGAAGCGTTGACAGAAACGTATGGGAGAGCGTGTCGAGGGACTTGGTGCGGATACTCGGCAGAGTCACCAGACGCACACCGCGGTATTCCGAGATGGGTTGGGCATGGTTCGACGTGCGGCAATAGACGGTGACCTCGTGGCCCCGCGTCGCCAGCCGGACGCCCAGTTCTTCCGCGAAGGTTTCGAAACCGCCATAGTTGGCCGGAATCCCTCGCGTCCCCAATATTGCTATTCGCACTCGCTCCGCCCTTGATTACATCGCGTGTACTCATCCTGCATGCCCGACGCCTTTCGAGCATTCCATACACTTGGTCTTATATGTCAAGTATTATACCATACATGGGCGGTAAATCCCCCATGCAATTCCCGAATTCGGTCAGCGTCGCTCGGAAAGCGCTAGAAGCAGGGGTTCGGTCAAGGTTACGGTTTGGGCAAATTGGATCTCGACAAGGCGCTCCCGCCCCGCATAGCCCAAAACATGAGTAGGTCCTTCGCAGCCATCGGGGCCTTGCATGCGCAGATCGACGGCCTCGACATGCTCAGGGACTCGTACGATAAGGGTTTGAATACGAACGGGGCTGTCGAAGGATACCTGCAGGGCCTGGCGATATCGGCCGTGTTCAAAGGTTTCCTGGAATTTGAGGGAGCCCATGGCGACTGGGGTGAAAATGGGCGATTGCAGCGTCTGTACCCCTTCGGGCAACCGGGGCCGAATCCAAAGCTGCTGGTCCGGTACATTGAGCAGAAATCCTTGCAAGGCATACAGAATGTGCCACACGGAGGGGGCGCTCATATGCCGATCGGATCCCCATCCGCAGGGCGTACGGCTTTTGAGGTCCCAGCTTAGGGGTTGGTCAAATACCCAACGGCCGTCCTCGCCATAGATGAGTTCATAGGCGTTGCGGGCCGATTCGAGACCTCGCTCAGGGGCGCCATGGAAAATATCCAGACAGGCATAGTGGGTCAGGTGGAAGGCGGGCCAACTCACCTGGGTTCGGCCGGTTTCATGAACGGCGTGGATGACATCGAGTGCGCGGACAATGCGCTCGGGCTGCACGATACATCCCAAACCAAGGAAATCCGCGTACCATTGACCGGCAAGCTGTCCGCTGATGCAGCCATGGGGTACGGGTTCATTCCGCCCCTCTTCGGTATCGGCGTTGTCGTGCAGATAGTAATAGCCCCGGGCCTCGTTCCAGAGCCGTTTTTCAAAGCCGGCCTGGGCCTTGGCAAACAGCGCTTCGCATTGCTCGGCTTCGTGTGGATGATCCATGGCCCGCTCGAGCTGGGCAAAGGCCCGTAGCGCCGCCAACCAGAGGCTCCCCGAATAGCTGTCCACGCCAAAGAACCGCCACTGATCAAAAGTTGTGGTAAAACCGGGCTGTTCGGGCAATCCGTCGCCATCGCGATCCTTGCTCGCCATACAGGTAAAGACCTGTTTGAGCCGGGGGTAGAGCTTACGCAGGTCGGCTTTGCGGCCCATGAGATGAAAGTCGCGGTAGACCATCAAGATGAACTTCGCCGCCAGGTCCAATAGTTCGCCTCGGTCATCGCCCAGAGAATACGATGTGGTATTCATGCGGCCCAGAAAACGGTAGAGTCGCCCCGGTTGACCGGGAGGTTCGGCCTTGGCGAATTGATCCAATTCGTTGTAGGCCAGGTTTGGGAAGAACAGTAAGATGCCTAGGGAACTGTGGAAACGCCGGTCGAGACAGCCGGTCCGCGGGTCGCTGGGTGTCTCGAACATGGCGAAACGGCCGTCGCGGGTCAGCAGGGTATTCGTCGATAGGACGTAGTTGCTGTTGATAAGCATCTGTCGAAGCCACGAGGGCAGGGACGAGTCCATCAACCGTTGCTGCCAGTTGTCGACGGCTTTCAGGAAATACGGCCGGAACCGGAGAGCATGCCGCGCCACATCGACGGCCCGCTTGAACCTGACCGTATAGCCGTTACTCTGGTCTTCGTCGGCAACGACAAAGCGAGGGCAATACCAACTCAGGGCGAAAACGACCGATTCCGTTGCGCCGGGGGCCAGCTCGAAGGAGACGCATACGGATCCGCACCATGCTGCCGGATCGGCTGTGAGTTCTCCAGACAACGCCCCGGTGGTGACAAATCGTTGCCAGAAAGCGGTCACCGATTCGGGATCCGACGGGCTCCAATTCTGAATGGAAACGGTCTGTCTGTCCTGATTCAAGGCCATGACGGCATAGTTGCCCTGGGCATTATCGGTGAAGTCGGCGAAGCGCCCCATTTCAAGGCCGGCGGTCATGTCGACGCTACTTGTCTTACGCCCTTCCGGAGTTTGCTTAACAACGGAAACTTCCTCGACTATGGAAGCCATGCCGCCACGGTCTTCGGGCCAGACATCGCGAGTACAGCCGGACAGATTCTCCCAGTTGACCAGGACACTGGCCTCGACCGATCGCCTATGGGGGTTGTGCACATCAAACAGGAGGAAGACTACCGGCAGCGTCGAGGCATCCACATCATAGGGTACGATGGGCGCTACGGCCCGCCATGTCGCGTTGACCGGAAACGAGAGATCATCCAGGGTATACGATGCCGTGGGGTAAAGCCCCTGCCATTGAAGCCGTGACGCCGGGACAAAGACCGGATCGAGACCGGCCGCCGCAAAAGGTACGTCGGATGACTCCTGCAGAATCCGTACGCCGGCCTTGCCCTTTCGAACAGCGCGGACGGCACAGAAGGCATGGGGGGCCACAGGTATACGGCTATCGGAGGTGCGATTGTTATTAAGGGTCAGGTTACGAAATCGACCGTCCGGCCCGAGTTCGACGCACCCGGCCCCTACGCCGCCGAGGGGAACGCCAGTCGCATGGGGTTTGGCCTTGGGCGAATTCATACCGGTTCGCCGCTTCGCGCATCCGATGGAACCATCTCTTTCATCATGACCACGGCATCTTCACCGCTTTGGGGATAATAGCCCTTGCGCAGGCCCACCTGCTGAAACCCCAAGCTGCGATATAAGCTCTGGGCCGGGGTATTCGTCTGCCGCACTTCGAGGGAGGCCGTCTTAACGCCTTCCGCCTGGGCATGTTCGAGTAAGTAATTGATTAACCGCCGTCCCCAGCCTCGACCGCGGTCCGCTTTGCGGATGGTCACGCTGGTAATGTGGGCTTCGTCCAGCACCAACCAATACCCTCCGTATCCCACGATGGCGTCGTTGTGCAGCACCACAAAAAACCGAGAGCAGCGGCTCCTTAGTTCGTCTTCAAACATGCCACGGGTCCACGGCTCAGGATAGGCCTCTAGTTCGATGGCCATCAGGTCGTCGATATGCGCACGCGCCAAAGGGACAAAACCGAGCTCGTTCGCCTCGCTCATGATCCCGTAAAGGCGGTCTGATTCTCGCGGGCCAGTTCGGCCTGAGATTTCCGCAGATACACGGGGGATACATCCGCCGCGGGATAGGTCCCCCCCATGTTCAACTTCGCCAAGGCTTCGACAGCCACTGCCGAGGCACGGGGTCCAACCGCAAGTGGTCCAAACCGTGCTGCAGGCATGCGTTCCCGAATACGGTCGCCGTACAACGCCGCGCCGTCACCCACGAAAAGGACCGGTCCCTCCCCAAGTTCATCGAGGACCGCATCAATCGGTGCAACACGATCGTCGAGGATCTTTTCCCGCCGTCCTTGGTCGAAACGGTAGACTGCCGCATAGACCTCTTTCATCCGGGCATCGAGCAAGGGGCAGACCAGGCCATTGGCTATGGCGCTCCCCTGAGCCAGGGCGTCGAGGGTTGACACCGGAACCAGAGGCAACTCCATGGCAAAAGCCAGCCCTTTCATGGCGGATACGCCAATCCGAAGACCGGTAAACGACCCCGGTCCCACAGCCACGGCAAGGCCGTCCAAATCACGAAGCGTCAGACTCGCCTGGTTCAATAGCCAGTCCACCGTGGCCATAAGCCTTTCGGAATGGGCTCGTCCGCAGTCTACATAGGTCTCGGCCAACAGCCGGACATCGCCACACACGGCGGCGGTTAATACAGAGGTGCTTGTATCAAGTGCTAAGAGTTTCATGGGACAAGATAATACCCGAGCCCTCCGCGGGCGTCAATATCGCGCCCCTTCTCTTTGGAAACATCTCATACAAAGACAAATGACAGTGTTTGACTTTCGTACATGTTTATGGAATAGTATAAAACAGGACGTTGATATAGTGCATGTGGGATACGGGGCCCTGGCGATACCTACCTGCCGGGAAAAACGAGGGGAGACCATGAGCGCATATGTCGCACGGCAGCCCATATTGAATCGAGACCGACAAGTGTTCGGCTATGAACTGCTGTTCCGCTCGGGTCCGTCGAATGCCTTCCCCGAAATCGATCCGGACGAAGCGACATCCAGCCTTATCGACAATAGCTTGTTCACCTTCGGGCTTAACAATCTTGTGGGCAATAATAAGGCCTTCATTAATTTTACCCGCGAAACATTGCTCAACGGAGTCGTGACCTTGTTTCCAAAGGAAACGGTGGTCGTTGAAATCCTCGAGACTATCGAACCCGACGAGGAGGTTGTCCAGGCATGCAAACAGCTCAAAGATCAGGGTTACGCCTTGGCGCTGGACGATTTCGTCTATAATCCTGCCTATGAGGCCCTCCTCGACCTGGCGAACTATGTTAAAGTCGATATTATGCAATCCTCCGCAATGGAGGCACGCAACTATGCCCGAACCATGAGGAAACGGGGTATCATCATGCTTGCCGAAAAAGTCGAGAACTACGACGAATTCGGCAGCATGTTGCAGCAAGGCTATGCCCTGTTTCAGGGCTATTTCTTCTGCAAACCGGAGATGATATCCGGCAAGGCCATCCCGCAGAACAAGATGGCCTATCTCCAATTACTGCAGAAGCTTCAGGAACCCGAACTGGATTTCGACGCCATTGAGGAAACCATTCGGCAGGATCCTTCGTTGTCGATTAAACTATTGCGGCTCATCAATTCAGCAGCCATCGGTTTCCGGGTGCCCATCGAGTCCATCCGCCATGCCATTGTTATGCTGGGCGAAATTCAGATGCGCAAATGGGGGTCGCTTATCGCCCTTCAAGACCTGGGTGACGACAAACCTACGGAGCTATTGGTCATCTGTGTTTTCCGGGCGCGGTTATGTGAAATGCTCGGTGACCGATTGGGGTTGCGCGGCCACACGCTCGATCTGTTCCTCACAGGGCTATTTTCGTCCATTGATGCTGTCATGGACCGTTCCCTGGATGACATTATCGAAGATATATCTCCGCCATCAATCGTGGCCGAAACTCTGAGAGGCCTAGATACTGAAATAACGCCCGTATATAACCTGACTTTGGCCTATGA
>PWNM01000095.1 GCA_003557825.1 Candidatus Hydrogenedentota bacterium
ATTTTCTGCTTTGGATGGACGCCCCCATGCTCACAGATCATGCGGACTATCTACCCAATGCGGTGTTGCTCACCCTCGGCACGTTGGGCGCAGGACTTCTATGGGAACGCTACGCGCGCGCCAATGCCGACCCCAAAAGCGTACCTTATCATTTCGTGGTCGCCGTGCCGTTTTTACTGGCCGCATACCTGGCATACCAACTGGCCGCCGGCGAACTGATGATCCCGCACGGTCCCCTGGCTATGAACGGACTCGGTATCGCCTTGCTCGTTCTGGGCGCAGTCATTGGCTGTGCCGGCCCTCTCTGGGGCGGCATTCTCCTGGTGGGCATTGGCGCTTACACCTATTTTGACCGCCTTGAGGTTCTTCAAGAGATGCTGGCCCCATGGCCTTTCTTCATCCTTCACCTTGCGGCATTCCTGTGCATTTTTGCCACGGGCGAACGCCTGCTCTTTTTGTTGACCCAGCGGAACGGTCAGCCTGCGCGATTGGTAGATGCTATGCGGACCTTGCTGGTGGCGGGGTCGGGCGTCATGGGCATCGTCGTGCTCAGCCACTATATTCCGGATAGCTATCTCACCGTGGCTTGGCTGGTTCATGCCGCGGGAGGGATGCTCATCGGCGTGGGCGTAGCCGAAAGTCGCTACCGCTGGGCCGCCTTGCTCATCTTTGCCATGGCCATTGTACGAGGATTCCTCCATGATCTGCGGCTTCTACCCCTCGTATATCAACTGCTGACCTTTGTGGCATTGCTGGTGGTAATCGTCGCCGTATCCCGACTGTACATGGTTTACCGGATCCGGGGCGGACAGCGTGGAAACCTGGCCGACGAGGAACCGGCGGCGGATGGATGAGCGGCAGGCCGCGGCCGAGCGAATCTGCGCGCGGTTGACCGCGGCAGGCTATCGGGCGTTGTTCGCAGGAGGATGTGTCCGGGATGTATTGCTGGGCGTACCGCCGAAGGACTTCGATATCGCCACTAATGCTCGACCTGAGGACGTGCAGGCCCTTTTCGAAAAAACCATCCCCGTCGGCGCAGCCTTCGGCGTCGTTCGCGTACGTGTACCTGAAGGCGAATTCGAGGTGGCCACCTTCCGGCACGACGGCCCCTATCTCGACGGCCGCCGTCCCTCTCATGTGACCTTCACGGATGCGAAGTCCGATGCCCTTCGGCGAGATTTCACGATCAATGCTTTGTTTTATGATCCCTTCTCGGACGAAGTCATTGACTATGTGGGAGGCCAACGGGACCTCGAAGCCGGGGTCATCCGAACCGTTGGTGATCCTCGACAACGCTTCGAAGAGGACTATCTGCGGCTGCTCCGAGCAGTACGGTTTGCGGCGCGGCTTGACTATTGTATCGAGGAAAACACGATGGCTGCCATTCAAGCCTTGGCTCAGAATATCGAGCGAACCAGCCCCGAGCGCATCGCAGACGAGTTGCTTAAGATGCTAACGGAAGGCAATGCCGAGCGGGCCTTCCAGCTTCTCGACGAGACCGGTATGCTCAACGTGGTGCTACCCGAAGTAGCCGGAATGAAAGGCGTCGAACAACCCGCCGGATTTCATCCCGAAGGGGATGTGTTTACCCATACCCTATTGGCGCTGCGTCATCTTGACCACCCGACGCCAGCTTTGGCCCTGGGCGTATTGCTCCACGATGTGGGCAAACCGGTAACACAGACCTTCGAGGACCGCATACGCTTTCATTGCCATGCGAAGGTCGGCGCGGAGATGGCCCGAGACATATGCAAAAGGTTGCGCCTGGCGAACTGCACCACCGAACGGGTCGCCTGGCTGGTCGAACAACACATGCGTGTAGCCGACATTCCCGATATGCGGGAAAGCCGACGCAAACGGTTCGTCCGTGAAGACGGGTTCTCCGAACTATTAGATCTGTGCCGCATTGATTGCCTGGCAAGTCATGGCGACCTGTCGACCATCCAATGGATCGAGGAGTATATCCGCACCCTGGAGCCTGAAACGGTCCGACCTGAGCCGCTCCTCACCGGCCACGATCTGATCGCCATGGGCTACACGCCCGGGCCGTGGTTCAAGGAGATCCTGGACGCTGTGGAGGATGCGCAACTCGAAGGGGAGGTGCGAACGCCCGAAGAGGCCTGTACGATGGTGCGACAGCACTGGCCGTGCGAATAAGGCCCGTTGAATGGAGCGATATACTGATGTTATATTCAGATGTTTATAGAGGATAGATGATGAACGTCGCCCAAACCCTTGATACATTTCGTAACGATGCCATGTTTCAGCGAAATCTGACCGCTTGGCGTACCATCCCGGCTCGCTCGGCTCGGTATGGCGGGTTCCCGGAAGGGGTGCATCCGGAGCTCGTGGCGGGATTGCGCGCCCGCGGCATTTCCGACCTGTATACCCACCAATCCGAGGCCGTAGCCGCAGTACTGACGGGTGAGCATGTATGCGTGGTAACTCCAACCGCCTCGGGCAAGACCCTTTGCTATAACATCCCCGTGCTGCATACCCTAATGCAAAATCCCGATGCTCGGGCTCTGTACCTGTTCCCAACCAAGGCTTTGTCCCAGGATCAGGTGAAGGAACTCCAGGGGACCATCGATGGGCTCGACGTCAAAATCGGGACCTACACCTTCGACGGAGACACCCCCTCCTCGGCTCGGAAGGCCATTCGAAATGCAGGGCATATTGTCGTGACCAACCCGGATATGCTTCATACGGGCATCCTGCCCCATCACACTATTTGGATGAAACTCTTCGAGAACCTCCATTATGTGGTCATCGACGAAATTCATCATTATCGGGGCGTGTTTGGCAGTCATCTGGCCAATGTGTTGCGACGCTTGAAACGCATTTGCGCCTTCTACGGCTCCAATCCGCAGTTCATCTGCTGCAGCGCCACCATCAACAACCCAAAGGAAATGGCGGAACGCATCGTCGAGAAACCGGTCCGTCTGATCGACAACAACGGCGCGCCCGCAGGGGAACGGCACTTTTTGTTCTATAATCCGCCGGTCGTGAACAAGGAACTGGGCATCCGCCAATCCTCCGTCCATGTGGCCAGCCGCCTCGCCAGTCGGTTGCTCTCGAAGGACATCCAATCCATCGTCTTCGCCCGAAGCCGGTTGCGGGTCGAGATCCTGACGACCTACCTCAAGGAAGCCGTTCGGAAGATGCACAAGGACCACAACCTGGTCCGAGGTTATCGCGGCGGGTATTTACCTACGGAACGGCGGGCCATCGAAAAAGGCCTTCGGGATGGCGAGATCATGACCGTGATCAGCACGAACGCCCTTGAACTGGGTATTGACATTGGTTCCTTGGACGTATGCCTCATGACGGGGTACTCGGGCAGCGTGGCGAGTACGTGGCAACAAGCGGGACGGGCAGGACGGCGGTCGGATGTGTCGCTCGTCATACTAGTTGCGTCCAGCGCTCCCCTCGACCAATACATCATCAACCACCCCGAGTATTTCTTCGAGCAGTCGCCCGAAGATGCCACCGTCGATCCGAACAACCTCATCATCGTGACAAGCCACATCAAATGCGCCGCCTTCGAGCTGCCCTTCGAAGAAGGGGAAGGATTTGGCCTCGACCCCGTTTCGACTCGGGAGATCCTCGAGTATCTTTGTGAAGAACGGGTGTTGCGACATGCCAGGGACAAATGGTACTGGAGCGCCGACGCCTATCCGGCTCAGGATATCAGCCTGCGGACCGCGGCGCCGGGCAATGTAGTCATTCTAGATACATCCCAGAACGGACGCGTCATCGGCGAGGTGGACCTATTTGCCGCACCCGTCGAAGTGTACGAAAACGCCATCTACCTGCACCAAAGCGCGCAATACACCATCGATCGTTTGGATCTTGAAGACCGCAAGGCTTACGCCCGACCCGTCGAAGTGGATTATTACACCGACGCGGAACTGAAGGTCGATATCAAGATCATCAACGGCGATCTCGAAGAAGCGTGTGGCGATGGACGGAAATGCGCCGGCGAAATCAGTGTGACCTGGCTCCCGAGCATCTACAAAAAAATCAAGTTTGGTACCCATGAAAACGTAGGCTGGGGCGAGATCGACCTACCCGAGACGACCATGCATACCGCATCGTTCTGGCTCGAATTCCCCGACGACCTCGGGATACGTCTGACCATGACCGAATCGGAACTCGGCGAGGCGCTCCACGGCTTGGCCAACATCCTGCGGCAGGTTGCCCCGGTTCATGTCATGTGTGACCTCACGGACATTCGATCCTTTGCCGTGTTGCGGGCTCCTTTTACCCACCGGCCCACGGTTTATTTGTACGAGACCTATCCCGGCGGGGTGGGCATCAGCGAAAAGATCCACCACCATTTCGAGGGCATGCTCGACGCCGCCCTTACGCTCCTGGGAGACTGTCCGTGCCCCGGCGGGTGTCCCAGTTGCGTCGGCCCCCACCTCGAAATCGGCGAACACGGCAAACAAGGGGCGCAAAAGGTGGCGCGGGCCATTACAACGGTTTCGGCCGTGGGAGCACGTTCATCATAGCCTTTTTACACTCTAACTCATTGCTTCCGAGTTTTAACTTAACATCATCACAATCCAAGCTGATCGTAGAACATGCCTGAACAAAACGACATCAAAAACAAACTCCAATCCCTTCTTTCCAGTAAAGGGTTGATGACCGGAGCAGCGTGGAAGGAGCAGGCGGAGACCACGGCACGGCAACGGGCGGAAGGCGCGTTCGAGATTGACCGGGTGCTGGAGGGCGAGACTGTTGGCTCCGAGGAGGACGGCTTCTATCGGGTCCAAAACGAATATCCCCTGGACGCCTTCCATGGTACGGAACGGCTAGGTTCGGTGTTCGAGGCTATCCCCGAGCATTTGGCGTTCTCGGCATGCGACAGCGAGTTGGACGGCTTTGACCCCGCGACAGCCTGTTTTATTGATACGGAGACCACAGGGCTTGCCGGCGGTACGGGGACCGTTGCCTTTCTTGTGGGCATCGGGTATTTCACACAAGACCGGTTCTGCCTCGAACAGTGTTTCATGCGCGACTATCCCGACGAAGAGCCCATGCTGCAGTATCTTGATGAACGCTTCCAGTCGGTCGAAACCGTCGTTAGCTATAACGGAAAGACCTTTGACCTGCCCTTGCTCCGCACCCGGTTTATCCAGAATCGGATCCCTTTTCGGCTGGAAGGGGCCGTCCATTTCGACCTGCTTCATGCGGCGCGGCGTTTTTGGCGGCGACGGCTGCAGGACTGCCGGCTGGGCGCCATCGAGACCTCGATTCTGGGCGTACGCCGACAGGGCGATATCCCCAGTGCGGAGATCCCGCAGATCTGGCTCGACTATCTCCGTAGTCGCGATGCGCGCCGACTCGACTCCGTGTTCTACCATCATCGCATGGACATCCTATCCCTTGTGGCCTTGACCGGAGCACTGTCGCAAAGCTTGGCCGTAGCTCACGACGCCGGTTTCTCCGACTGCATGGACCAGATCTCGTTGGTCCGCGTCCATTATCGCCAGAAGCAATACGATGCCGTTATTCAACAAGGGCGTCGTCTGCTCGATGCCGAGGCCGAGCCGCCCTTGCGCCGAGAGTGTCTCGAAATGATGGGGTTCGCCAGCAAACGGCAAGGCGACTACCGCACCATGGAAGAGATCTGGCAACGGTTGCTCGAGGAGTTTCCCCAGGACCTGATCGCCCGCCATGAACTGGCCAAGCACTACGAGCATCGAGCCCAAAACCTCGCCGAAGCCGCCCGAATCTGTGAGGAAACGCTTCATTTCCTCGACATCCGAAAGCAACTCAGCCGCAACAACCCGTTGGACGATGGCCCCGTCCGGGCATTCCAAAAACGACTGGAACGTATTCGGCGCAAACTGGGGCGCAGAGGCGGGGGCTTTGTAGAGGAGCAGGATCCCTCCTAAGCATACGGATTTCGGTTTACCTACCGCCAAGTAGGTAGATTATTGTAGTTACAAAATAGCTCTCTAATCCCATAAACTCATATTTTAATAGCAATGCAAACTACATGAAGAGCTTACCCCTCAACGGACCTTGTTTGCCAGACGGTTCTACTTTATGAAAAGATGGTTTGTCTGTTCTTGACTTTGGGTACATAGCGAATGGACCAACAATCAAAGGAGAACCGAATCATGGATACAAACCCCCTTTCTCCAGAGCTACTGGAAAAGATGGATGCCTATTGGCAAGCCGCCAACTATTTGTCGGTTGGTCAAATATACCTTTACGACAATCCCCTGTTGAAGGAACCGCTAAGCCGGGAGCATATCAAACCCCGCCGTCTTGGGCACTGGGGCACAACGCCTGGATTGAACTTCATTTACGTCCACCTGAACCGCATAATCAAGGAGCGTGATCTGAGCGTCATCTATGTCACCGGTCCTGGTCATGGCGGGCCGGGACTCGTCGCCAATGCGTATTTGGAAAAGACCTATAGCGAAGTTTATCCCAATGTGTCGCAAGATGAAGACGGCCTAAAACGACTGTTCAAACAGTTCTCGTTTCCAGGCGGTATCCCAAGCCACGTCGCCCCGGAAACACCCGGTTCAATTCACGAAGGAGGCGAGCTTGGCTATTCACTGTCTCATGCTTACGGGGCGGCTTTCGATAATCCGGACCTGCTCGTCGCGTGCGTCGTGGGCGACGGGGAAGCGGAGACCGGTCCATTGGCCACGAGCTGGCATTCCAACAAATTCCTCAATCCGGTTCACGACGGCGCCGTGTTGCCGATTCTTCATTTGAATGGCTATAAAATCGCCGGTCCCACCGTATTGGCGCGCATTTCCCACGAAGAACTGGAAGCGCTCTTCCGAGGTTATGGGTATACCCCCTATTTCGTCGAAGGGGACGACCCCAAGGAAATGCATGCCCTCATGGCTGCTACTCTCGATAAAGCCGTAGAGGAGATTCACGGTATTCAACAGGAAGCCCGGGAACATGGTTTCAAGAAACGCCCCCGCTGGCCGATGATTATCCTGCGAACACCGAAGGGGTGGACCGGCCCGAAGTTCGTGGACAACGAAGCCACGGAAGGCACGTGGCGC
>PWNM01000104.1 GCA_003557825.1 Candidatus Hydrogenedentota bacterium
GGCCGTTGAGAACAGCCCCAATACCAGCCAGAACAACAGCTTGACCCGCCGAGGCGGGGGGAGGGCATTCGATGTTTCCATGATGGCGTTCTCCATGCTCCCGGCCCGCATGTTGACCTGGGGCCGACACCTGGATATACACCACCGAACTTGCCCTGGTTACGGGAGCGCTACATGGCCTCCCACTCGCTTTCCGCCTGGCCTTCGAAAAGTCGCCGCCGGTCCGAGTCGAGCATTCTGGGGCGCACTTCAAGGCAGGCCTCGATTTGGGGGAACCGGACAATCCGGCTCTTCTCTTGGCGCGACCGCTCGATGAGGTGCAGATGAAGCATTAAACGGGCGGTACGCCGTTGACGATCCGATGCATGATAGACCCTAAAACCCTTTTCGAACGCATGCTGAAACGGATCCCGGATGGCGTGAGGCTGGTTGGCATTGGCTTCGGACCAGGCAAACAGATCGGTTGATTCGGGTTCAGCGGGCGGTTCCATTTGTTCGTATTCCCGAGACATGCGCTCGTAGAAGCCCGTGAGCTGATCGAACCAATAGAACAAGGCGCGATATCCTTCTTCCTGCAGATCCAGCTCGATACACACCTCGTCCACCGTTTCAAGGGTCTGCTTGGCCAGATAGAGCATCCGCTCTTCGTTTTCCTCGGGAATCATGCGGACCCGCGCCTTCTCGGCGGCCTCTCCATAGTTGAAACTCTCGAGGACGGTCCATAGCTGGAATTTATTGCGCGATAGCAAGGCTAGCTCGCGAATCATGGACGCGCTCACAGCATCTTGTTCAAGGATGGCATCCATGCGTCCTTCCGGCGCATAGAGGCCGACGTTCCAGTCTCGATAAATCTCGTGGTACAACCGCACCAGTTCGCGTCCCGCGCCCTCAGGGTTGGAGCGTGTCGACATGGCCACCACGTTCATAAACTTCGGCCGCAACTGCCATCCCGCCCGATTGAGCGTGTTGCGCTCGGCCATGTATCGCAGAAGCACAAGCCGATCTACGGCCAACCAGGCGGAGTCGTCCGGAGCCTGCCATTCACTAACAAGGGTATCATGCCAGCTCTGGCCCCACTCCCGAAGCTGCCGAGCAACATGGCTACGCGGTTGACGGCGCAGGTCATCAAGGGACCCCTCTTGGACTCGTGCATGCTCAAGGACGGTACCGAATTCGGTCATAATCTCGGACGGGGAATCCGCACTCAATAGCAGCTCATCGGAAGACGAATCGTAGAGATAGGCACGGAACAGATCCGATATAAATGCATACCGTACGTTCATCGAACGAGTGGCGTTCACGAGTATTCGAGTAGTTTCGGTAAAATCTAGGAAACGATGGTGCATCACTGCCGGCGACTTCAGCAGTCCCGGCATAACCAGAAAGGCCGCCGCGCTCGCCTGGGTTCCCTGCTCCAGCAGATACGATACCACTTGCATCCGATTGACATCCCCGGGACAAGCCACGGGAGCAGGATCGGTCCAACCAAACCATGCCAGAAACTGTTCGGCCGCCTGGCTGTGCTCGTCCTTCGATGCCTTCGCTAACCGTTCCCACCACGTCTCACACAGTTGCCGTAAATCTCTTGTTGGTTTCATCGTTATGCTACGCCTCTGCCTTTTTCCACCGCGTACCCGGCACTCTCAATCCGCCGCCAGATGACATCGTCCCGCCGTCCGAGCAAATCGATTCCCCGTACGAGGAACGGCTCGATGCTTTCGGGATTCTCCCCCAGCGCCTGGACGAAGGCCTCGCTGGTCATCACCTCGAATCGAAACGGCTCCGACGCCGTTAACCCGGGACGTCGTCCCGCTGCCGCGACCAGCAATACCCGGTGCTCCTCCTCATTGAGAAACGCGAGCCGCACGCCGTCATCCATGGCCAGCATGCCCCGTAACCGGTCCACAGGCTCGCTTGCTTTCAAGACCATTCCACGCAATTCCGGAAACAAGGGAAACTGGATGTCAACCTGGTAATACGTCCGATTCCCCTCGCTTCGACGATAGAGCAGGCCGATCTTCGTAAGACGCTCCACTTCGCGCTGGACTGCTCGAATAGCCAATCCAGTCGCCGCCTCGATCTGCCGTTGATAATAGGCGCGATGGGGATCCAGCATAAACAACTGCAGCACCTTTGCGCGCGCAGTCGACGCAAATAACGTCGCGAATACGCCGATAGAAACGCTATCCGTATTGGATTTACCGGATTCCATATACAACGACCCACCCCAACTGTGTGCTCCATCGCCATTAAGGAATGGCCTGATCCCGTATTGTAAATCGAAGTATATATATCGTAGTCATTCAAGTCAACCCCTTTACCACATAAATCATGACAAATTGAGCACTAAAATGCGTCAACATTGATATTATCTTTGATGCTACCCCCATTACCTGAAAGCAATAATTCCATCAAGTTGGGAAAAGGCCAGCCTTTTCCGATCCGCCTGGTTGGCAGTTATCCAAGATTATGCTATATTTGTGCTCACATCAATGCATTTACCACAGGATGGAAAGGGTTAGGCCTTGAACGGCATGACACAACCAAGGAGGAGATAACCGGATGTATAAACGAATCCTATCAGGTACGCTTCTGGCAGTAATGATGATGATAATCGCCGGATGCGGCGGCCCGGCTGATCGAGCCGACGGAACAGGCGACCCCGACCGGCCGCGAATCGCTCTCATCATGAAATCCCTTGCCAATGAGTTCTTCCTGACCATGGAGGAAGGCGCGCGGGAACATCAGGCTGCACACGCCGATCAGTATGTACTCATCGCCGAAGGTATCCAGGACGAACTCGACGTGAACCGGCAGATCCAGTTGGTCGAGCAGATGATCGCCCGGCAAGTAGATGCCATTGTCCTCGCGCCTGCCGATTCTATGGCGTTGGTAAACGTCTGCCAACGGGCTATGGACGCGGGCATCGTAGTCGTGAACATTGACAACAAGCTCGATGATGACGTGCTCGAAGAACGCGGCATACGCATTCCCTTCGTTGGTCCCGACAATCGGGACGGTGCGTACCAGGCAGCTTCATACCTGGCCGGCTATCTCGAACCCGGCGATCCCGTTGCGATCATCGGCGGTGTGCCTTCGGCATTCAACGCCATCCAACGGCGTCTCGGCTTCGAGGATGCCATGAACGAGGCGGGAATGGAAATTGTGGCGACCCAATCGGCGGATTGGGAAATGTCGCGAGCGAACCGGGTGGTCTCGGCGTTAATTACCGAGCATCCGAATCTAAAGGCCATCCTTTGCGCCAATGACAGTATGGCCCTCGGAGCGGTGTCGGCCTTGCGATCAGCAGGGAAACTTGATGATGTTCATGTAATCGGGTTTGACAACATCTCGGCGGCTCAGGAACTCCTTCGCAATGGCGACTTGCTTGCGTCGGTCGACCAACATGCCGACCGATTGGCCGTCTTTGGAATCGAATATGCCCTCGAAATGCTCGAGAGCGACATTCCACCCGATGACCAGGAAACGCCGGTCGATCTGATAACAGCAGAAACGCTCGACTAGCATGCGTTCCAAGTATCTGTATCGGACGCTGGCGGATTACTTTGGCCTCAGCCTGGTGCTCCTAGTCATGGTGATGTTTTTCGCCATGCGAACGGAGCACTTCTTTACGGCCATCACATTTCGCACCATCGCCAATCAGATACCCGGCGCCGTCATTATCGCTACCGGGATGACTTTCGTCTTAATTATCGCCGGCATCGACCTCTCCGTGGGGTCGGTGCTGGCCTTGGGCGGCGCCGTATTCGGGATGGCATTAACCAGTTGGCAATTCCCGCTCATACCGGCGATTCTGGTCTGCATCGCCACGGGACTGGCCTGTGGAGCCTTTAGCGGTATCTTGGTAGCCGGTTGGAAGCTACCCGCATTTATCGTCACCTTGGGCATGCTCGAGGCGGCCCGCGGCGGGGCACAGCTTGTTACCGGCATGAAGACGCAGTATTTAGGGGCACGGGTCGATCCAATCGCTTCGTGGAATATCCTTGGGCTTTCCTTGCCCTTCGTCATCGCCTTGGCCGTTGTGATCCTCGGGCAGTGCATGTTGAGTTTCACGGTGCTCGGCCGATCCATGTTCGCCATTGGCGGCAACGAAGAAACCGCCCGTCTTTCGGGCATTCCCGTCGGCCGGATCAAGGTCATTGTGTTCGCCCTCTGCGGCGGGTTGGCTTCCCTGGCAGCGGTTATCCATTGCACCCGCCTCACGGCCGCCGATCCGAATGCAGGCATCGGCTATGAACTCCAGGCTATCGCGGCAGTGGTTATCGGAGGAACAAGCCTGATGGGCGGTCGCGGCTCCGTGGTCAAGACATTCATCGGCGTCGCCATCATCGCCGTACTCGAGAACGGCCTTGTTCAACTCGGCGCCCAGGATCCCATCAAGCGGCTGGTTACGGGCGCAGTCATTGTCTTCGCGGTGCTGCTGGACTATTATCGCCGGAAGGTTTGACCCGGAACCAGGTCATATACAAAGCTCCGCCAGGGGTACTATCATCATGATTGGTCGGAACTGATCGCGGCATCGGATTCGTTTCGTTGCTTCTTCTTGACATCTACTTAATGATGCAGTAGGCTTGATTCCCGTACGGGCTGCGAGAACTCTTGCTGGTCCGGGGAGGTATGTACGCCAGGAAATAGGAACCCTGGTGTGGGATGCAGATCATTGTTCATGTGAAACACAAACACAAAACCAATTGGAGGGGACACCGTTGAGTGCCAAAGCAATCGTAGAAAAGGCAATGGAACAGGGGCAAGGCATAGTTCGGTTGACGCCGACATGGGTACCGCGGGTGTTTTGCGTACCCGGTCGTCGGATAAAGTTGCATCCCGATGATTACTATGCCCTCGGAACGGAACGAGGCGGCATCGATGAACGATGGTTTTCATCCACAACAGCCGCCGATAACGGCCCACTCACCAGCGAAAACGAGGGCCTGAGCCACATCGTCTTCGAGGACGGCGGCCAAACCGAAACGGTCCTACTGCGCGACGCCGTGGCAGAGTTGAAGGATCAGTTAATCGGGAAGCTCTGGGACAAATACAACGCGTGGCCCATCTATTCGAAGTTTTTCGACAACCAGGGTGCGCTGCCGTTTCATATCCACCATGACGAAGAGCATGCGGCTCGCGTCAATGCCCTGGGCAAGCCCGAGGCCTACTATTTTCCGCCCCAGTTGAACAATCACGGAGGCGACTTCCCCTATACTTTCTTTGGTCTTCAACCGAGCGTCACCAAAGAACAGGTGCTCGATGCCCTTGAGGCGTTCACCAAGGGCGACAATCGAATCACAGACTTGTCGGTCGCCTATCATCTGACACCGGGTACGGGCTGGAACGTACCGCCAGGCACATTGCATGCCCCCGGCAGCCTGTGTACCTACGAACCCCAAAAGGCCTCGGACGTGTTCGCCATGTACGAATCCGTGGTGCATGACCAGACCTTGACTACCGACCTCCTTTGGAAAGACACACCGGAGGATGAGAAGGGCAACTACGAATACCTCCTCGGCGTAATCGACTGGGAGTTAAACACCAACCCGAATTTCGGTAAAGACCATTTCATGGCTCCGATTCCCGTCAGCGATGAGGCCGAGATGCACGCAGCGGGATACGAGGAAAAATGGATCTGCTATCTGTCGAAGGATCTCAGCGCTAAGGAACTCACCGTATTTCCGGGAGCCTCGGTGACCATCAAGGACGGAGGAGCCTATGGTCTATATGTAACGCAAGGCCACGGAACCCTGGGCGTATGGGATTTGGAAAGCCCGGCTTTGATCCGGTATGGTCAACTCACCTACGACGAATATTTCGTGTCGGAATCCGCGGCGAAGGAAGGGGTCACCATCACGAATCCGAGCAAGGCGGACCCCATTGTTATCTTGAAGCATTTCGGTCCGGATGCGCATGACAACATGCCGTATCCCGTTAAATAACCAACGAGAGAGGAGTATGAACACAATGGCGGAGCATTTGAACAACAATCCCAAATTGCACAACGCGGCCTGGCCGGGTCTGGTGGGTAAGGGCGATGGAGGTGAACCTCCCATCCCCTTAGACAAAATGCTGGATATGACCGCTGCCGCGGAAGTGGACGGCATCAAGTTCGACGGCGTCGACCTGTTCCTGTCCGATCCCCATGTCAGCATCGACTTGTCTGATGACGGCGTCCGGAAACTGGCAGATTCCATCCAGGGCCGAGGCCTGGCTATCGGATCGCTGGTTGCCCCGGTGTGGGAGCCCACCGGCGGCGGTCCCGCCAATGACGAGGGCGAGGGTCGGAGAAAGTATCTCGAACAACTCAAAAAGGCCTGTCGCATAGCGTCGCTGCTGCGTAAGACTGGCGTTCGTTCCTATGGCGCCATCCGCATTGATTCGGCCGTCGATCCGGGAACCTGGGCCCAAGACCCCGAAGGGAATCAAAAACGCATCGCCGAGACCCTCCGGCAAGCTTGCGACATTGCCGCCGATCACGGCGAGACCCTTGTCGCCGAAGGCGAGGCGTGTTGGGGCGGCATGCACAGTTGGCGGCGGATGGTACAGCTGCTCGAGCTGGTCGACAAACCCGACATCTTTGGATTCCAGGCCGACATGGCCCACACCTTATTGTATCTCTTGGGTACCAATGCGCCTGAAGATGCGCTCCTTCCCGAGGGCTTCGACTGGAACGATACGGATACCTTTGACGCGGCATACTCGCAGATGTGCGTGGCGCTACGGCCCTGGACCAAGGATTTCCACGTAGCCCAGAACGACGCCACCGTGTTCGGCTCGGGCAGTCATGACAAGACCGGGCGGCACTGTTTGCCCGATGATCCGAACGGCAAGCTCGACATCACCAAGTATGCCGGCTTCTGGCTCCGCGACGATGCAGGCAATCCCACCAAGGCCATTCGCCATCTATGCTGGGACGGCTGCATGTTCCCGAACGAAACGCTCACCAATCCGCAAACCTGGAACGATATCCTGGCCGCCATGCTGTCCGTTCGCGACGCTCATGGCTGGCAGGAATAGGAGGTA
>PWNM01000395.1 GCA_003557825.1 Candidatus Hydrogenedentota bacterium
AGCAAGGTCAGCATGACCCCGATGAGTACGCCTAGAATGCTGCGCTTTTGGAAGTAGTGATAGTCGAAATTGGCTGCGATAAACAGGCCCGCCAAGCCAATCGCAACGCGAATCAACTGTCCGATCAGGAAACCAAAATGATGGCCCATGGTAGGCTCATCCGTGCGGTAGGTCTGCACGGTCCCGGCGCTGTACACCATGAGTACGCCCACCAGAACCAACGCCATGGTGACATTCAGCAAAACAACGGTCTCGCGTTTCATGATGCGTTCCTTCCTTCGGCGGTCAGGACCGGCTCTTGCCCATAGGCCGCCACGCATTCCTTAAACACCCGGCCCCGATGTTCAAAATCGCGGTACATATCGAAACTGGCACACGCCGGGGATAACAGGACCACATCGCCCGGTTTCGCCGCCGCCGCCGCTTGTCGTACGGCGTCGTCCATCGATTCGGCGCGGCTTGTTGGGGTTCGACGGCCAAAGGCCGCCTCGAGTTTCGGGGCGTCTTCGCCGATGACTACCAAATGCCGTACCCGTGTCGTTATTAGCTCTGCCAACGGTTCGTAGTCGGCGCCTTTACCTTGACCCCCGGCTATGAGCACAATCGGCTGCTCGAAGCTGTCGAGGGCGACGCGGAGACTGTCGATATTGGTCGATTTCGAATCGTTGTAAAACGCTACGCCGCCCAACACGGCCACCCTCTCGATACGATGCTCGACCCCCGCAAAGCGATGTAGTCCATCAAGCACGGCGTCCCAAGCAAAACCGCCGGCCCGCGCCATGGCCAGCGCCGCGAGGACGTTCGCCAGGTTGTGTCGTCCGGGTAAGGGATTATCCGATACCGATGCGACTGGTTCCCCGTTGAACCGGATCACATCGCCGTCTAACCATACACCGTTGTCGACGGGAGCGACCATACTGAAGGCCAACCGCTCTACGCCGTCCGGGGGCATCATATCGCGGGTCCATGAATTGTCATGATTGACCACTGCCGTATCGTTCGTGGTTTGATTCTCGAATAACCGAGCTTTGATGGCGGCGTATTGTTCGACCGTACCATGCCGTGCCAGATGGTCGGGCGTTACATTTAATACCGCGCCGATCCATGGCCGGAAGGTGCGGGCCGTCTCGAGCTGGTAGCTGCTCACTTCGAGCACGATGTACGCCGGCGCAGGGTCCAACATGACCGCCGCCGAGAACGGCATGTCGTTGTTACCGGCGAGCACGACCGACTTGCCACACGCGCCGATCATGGCGGCGAGCAAGGCGGTCGTAGTCGTCTTGCCATTCGTACCTGTAATGGCAAGCACGCGGGATTGGCAGCGGCTGAAGGCGAACTCCATCTCGCCAATAACATCGGCTCCTGCTTCGCGGGCCGCTGAAATGGGCGCAATGGCGGGAGGAACGCCCGGACTTGGAACGACCAGCGCCGCATCCGCAAAAGCCTCTGCGCTGTGACCGCCGTATTCATGGGGCACGCCCAGTTCATCGAGCTCCCGTGCAAACGCCTCCGTATTTGGGCCCTTGGCGCTATCGGTGACAAAGGGGCGCGCGCCTTCTCGGAGCAACAGCCGCGTCAATGCCAGAGCCGTGCGACCCATGCCGACTACGGTCACCTTTTTGCCGAGTACGTCCACCATGCTACCTCAGCTTCAATGCGCCCAGACTCATCAAGGCGAACACGATGGCCAGGATCCAAAAACGAATGGTCACCTTCGTCTCTGACCAGCCCTTCAGCTCGAAATGATGGTGGATGGGCGTCATCCGGAAGATGCGTTTCCCTCGGAGCTTGAACGATGCCACTTGCAGGATTACGCTGCCGGCTTCCATGACGAACAGTCCGCCCACCACGATGAGCAGCAATTCCTGTTTGGTCAATATCGCCATAGTACCCAACGCGCCGCCGAGGGCCAGCGAACCCGTGTCGCCCATGAACACCTCGGCCGGATGCGAGTTGAACCAAAGGAATCCAAGCCCTGTTCCAAGCAGTGCCGCCCCGAATACAGTGAGTTCCGCCGCCTCGGGCACGTATACCAGGAAAAGGTAGCTGGACCAGTCGGCACGGCTCACTATATAAGCGATGGCGGTGTAGGCCATGAGCGAGATGATCGACGCCCCAATGGCCAATCCATCCAGCCCGTCTGTCAGGTTCACTGCATTTGATGACCCTACGACCACAAGTAGGACAAACAGGATGTACAGCGTGCCCAGTGGTATGAACACCTCCTTGAAACCTGGAATCTCGAGTTTGGTGTGGAGATTCGGTATGCCGCTAGCTAAGGCCGTCGGAAACGATGTCTCAAGGACGAGTCGATTGAGCCGATGCGTCTCCCGGGCGCTGAGCTCGGTTCTTGGATTGCCGAGCAATGCCTGGATTTCCTCGTTATCGAGTTGCTCTGCATCCATAGCCGCAAGCAACTTACCGTCACCTTCTTCGATGACCTGGTTCAAGGTCGCAAGAATGGCCTCTTGTTTTGCAAACGGACCGTTGATTGTTCCGTCTTCGGTGTCCAGCCCTAGCCGTTCCGCAACCCGGAAGGCCTCGTCCCAGTCCCGAATATCGTTTGCGGTGAGATGCGTCCGACCCGGCGTAATCGGATAGGCGATTAAATACGCTCCGAGTAGTAGCCCGACGATGATCTGGCCGGCGAATTTCGCCCGGGCGCTCAAGCCTTGATTTTCTTTGCGGCGGAGTTTGGT
This sequence comes from Candidatus Hydrogenedentota bacterium, assembly GCA_003557825.1. Taxonomy (GTDB): domain Bacteria; phylum Hydrogenedentota; class Hydrogenedentia; order Hydrogenedentales; family SLHB01; genus PWNM01. Next base: position 2,700 of record PWNM01000395.1, read on the forward strand.
GTAGTCGTCGAGAAATCCCAGTGCGCCCAAGACAACAAACACGCCCAGAGCGATAAGCAACAATCGGTTTGAAAAGCGCCCCCAAAACAACATGGTGATCAGCGTGGATATAATGATCAACGACCCGCCCATGGTCGGCGTGCCTTCTTTTTTTTGGTGCAGCGCGTGGAGATCCGCCACGTGTTCCTGGCGGATGAACTGGCCCACTTTCAGCATGCGAAGCCAATGGATGAGCGTAGGGCCGATCAACAAGGCGATGAGAAACCCCGTCATGGCGGCTCCGCCCGCTCGGACCGTGTTGTAGGTCAGTACATTGAATGGAGTAAAGACGTCTCGTAACGTCAATCCAAGATAATAGAGCATACACTTCCCCTGAACGGTATCACTTCACCTTACCCCGGAAGCTGATACCTCTGATCGGTCCGGGTTGTAGAACCTATCGGAGTTCCGAGGTCGACTCCGGGGCATTTTGTAGGGCGGTTATGACACGCTCCATTTGCATGCCACGGGAGCCTTTCACGAGCACCACGCTATTGGAGGGAGCCGTTTCGGCCACCGTGCGTGCCATGTCTTCGTGATCTTGAATAACCCGGGCATCGAGTGCCCCTGCTTGCTGGGCCGCTTCGACAACGGCCTGTGCAAATTCGCCCCGCGCGTATACATGGTCAATGCCCAGTTCGCCTGCCAGGGTTCCCATATCCCGATGCAAGCTTTCCGCTGTAGGTCCAAGTTCGAGCATATCGCCCAACACGGCAAAACGACGAGAAGCCGGGCGCTCGGACAACGTCTCCAGGGCAGCGGTCATGCTGGCCGGATTGGCATTGTAGCTGTCGTCTAGAATCAGCAGGTTGTTGATGGAGACTGCCTTAAACCGGGACGCCTTAGCGCAGGCTGCCTGCAAAGGCTCTTCGTAATACCGGGGGTTGTCGCATTCCCCGTGACGGAGTCCGATGCCATGCTCGAGACCAACGGCCACCGCCAGGGCCACATTCATGGCATGGGCGCGGCACAGCAGCGGCAGACGTAATGTGCCAACCGGGGCGATGCGTAATTCCAGCAAACCGTCTTCGGCGAATTCGCAGGCCTCGATACGCACATCCCCCTGAGTCCCCACCCGTACTTTTCGACCCTCATATGCTTCTGCGATACGGATACACCAGTTGTCATCGGCGTTGACATAGAACACGCCATCGGGCGGTAGCGCTTCGGCGATTTCCCCCTTGGCCTTGGCGATATTGGCAATCGAGCCGAATCCTTCGAGGTGGGACGGCGCGACCATGGTGATCATCGATTCCGTGGGTTGGGCAATCGCACACAGGGACGCAATCTCGCCCATATGGTTGGCGCCCATTTCAATGATGGCCGCCTCGGTGGCGTCGTCAATCTGTAAGAGGGAGAGGGGGCACCCGATATCATTGTTGAGATTGCCCTGGGTTTTGACCACGCGATAACGGGTGCTTAGTAAGGCGGCCGTGAAATCTTTGGTGGACGTTTTCCCGCAGGAACCGGTGATAGCGATGATGGGAATATCGAAGCGCCGCCGGTGCCATGCCGCGAACTGCTGCAAAGCCGCGAGTACATTTTCGACAACCAGGCATGGACCGCCTTCGCATGGTCGCGAAGTTACGGCCGCCACGGCTCCCTTTTCGAACGCTTGGGGCACAAAATTATTTCCGTCGAATCGTTCGCCCGATAGGGCGAAAAACACCGCTTTGGGCGGCATCGAGCGGCTGTCGGTGGAAACGGCGCTGAAGGCGGGATTGTCCTTCAGCGCCTCGACTCCAATTGCCGCTGCCAGGTCATGCAGCGCGTATGTCCATGCCATTGTGTTTCGGCGATTCCCTAGTCAAAGTGCTTAAATCGATAGACCACATCATCCGGCGAACTGGCTACCCCGCCTGCAGATTCAAACAGGTTCACCGCGGGGACGTTCGATCGGGTGGTCATTACAAACAATTTCGAGAGATGCTGTTCGGCGCAGATTTGTTTTAGCTCGTTCAAGAGCGCCCGCCCTACGCCTTGGCGGTGATACTCCGTTGCGACATCCAGTTCGTGCAAATACATCATGGGGCTGCGGGCGTCAATGCGTTCAAGCCGATAGGCCAGTGCGTATCCCACCGGTTTGTCATCTAGATAACCCACAAGTAGAAAATTATTGTCATCACTCAAGAACCGGGCCAGCTTGTCGTGTCCTCCGAAAGAACCGCATAGCCGCCCGGCTACCACCTGTGCTTTGTCTTCGTCTCCCTCTTGCAGCCGTTCAACAGTCAGCATTGTGGTAGTCGCACCCATGGCACTTACCTCCTATGGTTCGATCCGTTTCTGCAATACATCCCGCGCCACTTCGCGATCGTCGAAGTGAATGCGTTCCGTACCTAAAATCTGGTAATCCTCGTGGCCTTTCCCGGCGATCAATACCACATCACCGGCTCGGGCCGCCCCAATAGCCTGCGCAATGGCCTCGGCTCGGTCAGGGATCATCTCGTAATCGTCGTGAAGGCGTTTTCCGGCTTGACGCATGCCTGATTCAATGTCACTAAGGATGCGCTCGGGGTCTTCCGTGCGAGGGTTATCCGAGGTGATGTAGGCATAATCTGCCAATTCCGCCGCCGCTATCGCCATTTTGGGGCGTTTCCCTTTGTCGCGGTCTCCGCCGCATCCAAACACAGCCAACACGCGTCCGGCGCATATGGCCTGCGCCGCCTGTAGTACATTACGTAATCCGTCCTCGGTATGAGCATAGTCAACGATTACCTGGAACGGTTGCCCCGCATCTACGTGTTCGAATCGCCCGGGCACGATAGGCGAGGCTTTCATTGCTGCCTCGATTATAGCAAGGGGGACGCCCAAGCCGCCAGCCGCCGCGATTACGCCCAATGCATTGGCAACATTGTGGCGGCCCAATAGCCCCATTTCAACCGGTATTGTCCCCCAGGGGGTCTGTGCGGTGAACCGAGTGCGTTTGATGCCGCAGTCGATGGTTTCGGCGCGTACATCGCACTGTTCACCATAGGTTATACAGGGGACGCGGGTCGCATCGATGAAATGGCGGCCGTTTGGATCATCCAGGTTGACCACCGCGAATCGGCCTGGAGGTTCGAGCTGTTCGAATAATTTGAGCTTGGCCCGACGATAGGCATCCATGTCTGCATGGTAGTCGAGGTGGTCTTGGGTTAAGTTGGTGAAGCACGCAACGTCGAAATCGATTCCCGCCACGCGATCTTGTTCCAGGGCGTGGGAGCTTACCTCCATCACAACATGGCTATGGCCGGTGTCGCGGGTCTTTCGGAATAACGCGGCCAGATCCTCTGCAAACGGCGTGGTATGGAGCGCGGATTGGGTTTCTTTACCGATGGCATAGCCCAATGTGCCGAAACAGGCCGCCGTAAACCCAGCTGTTTCGAGTACATGCCGCAGGAGCACCGCAGAGCTTGACTTGCCATTGGTCCCCGTTATGCCAACAACAACGAGGGCGCGACTCGGGTCTCCTTCGAGCGCATGGGCTGCCCGTCCCAGTCCCGCTCGGACCGACAGTGTCCGGACATAGGGCGCTGTGAGCCCCTCCGGTATTGTGTCTCGATCGCCCACCACCGCCATCGCTCCACTCTCAACCGCCTGCATGGCGAAGTCGTGGCCGTCCCGATGCTCTCCTCTGACCGCAAAAAAAACAGTTCCCGGCACAACGCGCCGGGAATCCTCGGTAACATGAGTCACAGGGATGTCGGATTTCTCAGAACCGAGCACTTCCCCGCCCACCAATGCGACGAGTTCATTCAGTGTCACGATTTCCTGGGCTCCTGTCGTTCGAGAATATGATTCGGCACAGACTGACCTCGTGTAATGGCGTACCCGGCGGCGGCTCCTGGTAAACGGCCCAGCCGCTGCCGCGTCCGGCCCAATGAATGCCCAAATTGGCCACCCGCCGACTCACTTGGCTTTTGGTCAACCCCGTAAAGTTCGGCAGTCGGGGCGTCTCAGTTGATGTATCCAAATCCACGGGCACAAGTTCCAATCCATCAAGCGAGGCAAGCAGGTGATCGACTTCCGAATCGGTGAAAATGTCACCACTTCGCGCCAGGACCGTGTCCGGATCGTCCTCCATGTCCGTTGATGCGACGATTACATCCGTTTCGACCGGATCTGGCGGCACATGCATGTGAATCAGGGCCTCCCGCACCACGTTTCGGAAAACCGGACCTGCCACGTAACCGCCGTAATGCAGTCCGGCCTGAGGCGCATGAACTACGATGACACCGGTAATTCGAGGCTCATTTAGCGGGGCAAATCCTGCAAAGATGGCGTTGTAGCGGTTTGAATAATAACCACCAC
>PWNM01000125.1 GCA_003557825.1 Candidatus Hydrogenedentota bacterium
ACCACAATATATTGACTTCCCCGTATTACACTCTATGCGCAGGAGACCGGCGGGTCCGCTGTCATTCCCATCAATGTCAGTCGGTGCGCATGGAGAACCGGATGGTGGCGGTAGAGCTCGAATACTTCGGGAACGAGTACGTCGGGCGCGATGCATGCCGCCGTCCGCGCGACCAACGCCTGATCCTCCGAAGTCAAGGTGGCTTCCGGCTTGTTGGCCAAAACGGCGCCATCCCATGGGAAATTCTCGATTTTATTCACGCAGAGCAGGTCGCGGATTACGTTTGCCCGGACATAGGACATGCCCCATTCGTTAAGGGCGCCGCAAGATAACGGGTCAATTTCGCCTTCAGAACACCGTTGCCACATGGAGCCCGCCGTGTAGTAGGCTCCCTCTGGAAGATCGAAGGGATCGAACTGAATGTCGAACGACCGTAGATGAACTGCATCGAGCTGAGCATCCACCCGGACCCAACGCTTGTCTTCCTGGTTCCAGTATTCGCAGATCCAGTGGTCTCCGAAACGGCCTTGCCGAAAATAGGTCTCGAATCCAACCCGCAATCGTGCGGGAATGTCGTGGTGTCGAAGCATAGAACACAGAAACAGGGCATAGTCGCGGCAAGTCGCCGGCAACCGGTTTTCCGGCGTCCGCGTTTCCGTGAGTGGACGGGAATCGCGCTCCTGAATGCGTTCGAGCATCGCCGGTATGGATTCCAGGCAAAGTTCGGACATGCAATCCTGTGACAAAGATATGCCATATTTGGCTCCATGCAGAACGTGAATGAGAAGGCCCTGTACAATGGCGCATAGAGTCTTGGGGTCGGCGGGGAGGGCATCGTACTGGTGTTGGAGCTGTTGGGGATCGCTCATGACGCTGTGGCTTGCATATACGGCTTTTTCAAGCCCCGTCCATGTTGCCATAGTCACACCCTCTGGTTGCTTTCACCAATCGTACAAACGCAAATGCGTGTGAGCCATTGGTCATTTTCGGCCATGATGATGACAGATGGCACAAAAATGTGCAAGCATTGGCTTGGAGCAGCTCCGTTTTTGTGCGAATGATGTACGGGGCTAGTTTTCCCCCGAAAGTTCCCGACTGGTTAATAGAGCAATTCCACGACCCCTCTCACCCACGGCGCAGTAGAACATGTAATAGGTGTCGTTCGTCGGGTTATGCACAAGCGACACTTTGTGCGCATAGGTGGCATCAAGGCCATCGGGATGGCCCCCCGCTTTGTAAAGCGGTTTGGGATGCTTGGACCATGTAAGCAGATCACGGGAAAAGGCCGCCATGATATGCGCCCCGCTTCGACCCACGCCAAAATATAGCATCACCCAGTGGTCGCCGTTTCGAAAGACCTTTCCATCCGAACAAAACTGCTCGTCGTAGGAACCCGCACCTCCATTCCGAACAATGGGATTCCCTTCGTACCGTTCCCAATTCCTGAGATCAGTTGATATGGCCACTCCCGTTTGCTCGATGCTCCCCTCGGCGGCGTTATAAAAGTTCCAAAAGCGGTCCTCGAACTCGACCAACCAAGGCTGGTAGATACAGTCCTGCTCCCATGAAGCCGCGCCCTCGACTGAGAGTATGGGACGTGTCGTTGAATCGCGATGCCAGGTTTCGCCATCCTCGCTCCAGGCTAGGCCTTGCGCTCCAGGACGCAGTTCATACCCACCTTGACGTGGATAACAGCCGTAAAGCGCCCAGTACCGACCCTGCCATCGTTTGAGGGTACGATCGCCATCGAGGTCGTAATCGTTGAACAGCAATCCCCCAAAGGTAACCCCTCCGTGGTCATAGGCTCCTTCTTCGCCGAATCCCATTACCAAGCCCATGGGCTTCCAATGGATGAGATCGTCGCTCCGGGCCATGGCTGTTTGATAACCCCGCCCGTCGAACCCCGTGTAGAGCATGCGCCATTCATCGTTGTGCCGAAACACGAGGGGACAATCGACTTTATCGAAGCCGAGTCCATCGTCTGGAGTGGGCGGTATGACGAAGGTTGGATAGTAATGCCAATTCCGAAATGGTTCGGCCCATTGCTCAAGTGTCTTGTCATCGATCGGGATTGACACGATAGCAGGTTCTCCTTCGTCATCTATGGCAGCAGTACCGAAGCTCGTGATGATGGATATGAGAAGGGGGATCACCATGTCTTTCTCACAGGGACGCCTGCTGCGTCCAGCTCCTCCTTTATCTGGGCGATGGTATACCGACCGGTATGAGTCATGCTGGCCACGATGGCCGCATCGGCATGGGCCAGCTGGAACACATCAATAAGATGCTGAGGATTTCCCGCTCCGCCTGATGCCACGACCGGGACCCCCACACTTGTGCTAATGAGCTTGGTGAGGGTGAGTTCAAAGCCGTCCTGGGTTCCATCGGCATCCACTGAATTGACCACGATTTCGCCTGCGCCCAGGTCGGCCGCTCGTTTTGCCCATTCGAGCGCATCCATACCGGTTCGTGTGCGGAATCCCCGGGTGGTGATTTCATAGCCACTGGGGCAGCTCGTTATGGCATCCGTACGGACCGGGTCCATGCCGAGCACCACATTCTGACACCCCAGGACCCGTGCCATTTCGCCGATAATATCGGGATCTTCCACCGCAAGGGAGTTTACTGACACTTTCTCAGCTCCCGCGTCGAGTACGTTGTACATATCATCCAGTGTTCTCAGACCGCCTCCGACGGCAAAAGGAATATGGACGACCTTGCCGATTTCGCGGACCATATCGATGTCAATCGGTCGTCTCTCGGCCGAGGCGGTAATGTCGTAGAAAACAAGTTCATCTGCACCGCCTTTGCTATAAGATACCGCCATTTCAATGGGATCGCCCAAGTCGATGTTGTTCTGGAACCGGACTCCCTTCGTTACCTTGCGGTTCCGAATATCCAAACACGGGATGATGCGTTTTGTCAGCATAGGCCCTCCCATCGGGCGAAGTTGGTCAGAAACTGCAAGCCAATACGTCCCGAACGTTCCGGGTGAAACTGTGTGGCAGCCAGGTTCCCCTTACCCAGAATAGAAGCGAACCGGGTCCCTGCGTATTCCGTTTCGGCCAGCGTGTAAGAGGGATCCGCCGGCGCCGGATAATAGCTGTGCACAAAATAAAACTCGCTGCCGCTTTTGATGTCCCGGAATAACGGGTGGGGCATGACAAATTCGACATGATTCCAACCCATCTGCGGGATTTTGCAGAGCGGATCTTCCGTTTGGAATCGCCTTACGTTTCCGGGAACGATCCCAAGACATTCAACGCCGCCGTCCTCTTCCGACCAATCACAGATGACCTGGGTACCGAGGCAAATGCCCAGAAACGGACGGCCCAAGGAGATCACAAGCTTTAGGGCCTCAATCAGCTCGAGTTCGCGCAGATGCTCCATGGCGCTTTTTGCTGCGCCGACGCCCGGAAAGACCACTCGTTTGGCATCCGCCACGACCTCAGGATCTCGGGTAATCTGCGCCTCGACGCCGATGGCCTCGAAGGCCAGACGAACACTGGTTAGGTTTCCAGCCTTGTAGTCAACAATAGTAATCACATTACATACTCCAGCCCGGAGTTTCTTTGATAGTACTAGCCAACCTGAAATCAGCCCCTCATGTGCATTTCCTATCCCCGCTCGGCATAGATCGCCGTTCAGCTGAGCTCGATCGACATGCCTTAGGATATGCAGGTCGTAGAAGCATAGCATGTTAGGAGGCGTTGAAGGAAAGCTCCAGGAGTTGCCTCTCCTCCAAGTGCGCGGCACAGGCATCTTTCACTTTGAACCCTCTTGCACGTGGTGCTATTGTGATATACAGCAGTTCCTTAATAGGGTGCTGAATTGTCGTCCACCTGGAAATGGCCGTGAGCTGGAGTATGGTTGATGAAAGCAAAGATGGTGTGTTTACTTATGATGGTTATCCTTATGATATCAGGAGGCGTAGTTTCTCAGGCTGAGCCAGAGGCTGAAGTCTTTCATGTCCGAGACTTTGGCGTAGAGCCCGATTGCGATACTGACGCCGGCCCCGGGATCCGTGCGGCCATTGAGGCCGCCAAGGCAGCCGAGGGCATGGCCATTGTCCAATTTGATTCAGGCGCTTACCGTGTCGCTCCTGAAGCGGACCAGGGCGATGCCTTAACCATTACCGATGCACAAGGATTAACAATTGAGGGGATGGGGACTGCAACCCGGATCATCGTTACCGATCCTACCGTTGGTGGGATACGCTTTCAACGTTGCCGCAACGTGCGGATTGCCCATCTCGCCATTGATTATGACCCTGTGCCATTCACCCAAGGCACCGTCATTGAGACCGATCCCGACGAGGGCACGTTCACGATGGAAATTGATGATGGCTATCTGCCACCGGGTGAACCGCATTTCGAGAAAGCGCACGCCAAGTGGGGGCTAGTAGTGCGGCTTGAGGAGCCTGAACAATATGGACCGGTCCCCATTTATATGCAATCCTGGACCAAGCTCGAAAACGGAACCTGGCAAGGAAAGGCCCAGGATGGGACGACGATGACCCACGGCGGCATTCGGCCGGGCGCGCGTTTTATGTATATGGCCCGGCGACATATCGGAGCAGCCGTAACGGCGTGGGATTCCCAAGAAGTCGAACTCGACCATGTGACCGTATATTCATCGCCATCGTTGGCCACCCTGTGGGGGCTTACCGAAGATATTACCGTTCGAGGGTTGCGAGTGGAACGTGCCCCAGATACTGATCGACTGTTGTCCACCAATGCCGACGGTATCCATAGCCTTGGCAATCGGGGACGCCTGCTAATCGAGGACTGCTATTTCACGGCCATGGCCGACGACGCGATCAACATCCATGCCCGGGCTGCGGTACCGATTGAGCAGCTCAGTTCGAGTCGCTTCCTAATAAACCCCGCGGGAACAGTCGAATTTCGTGAAGGGGATCGAGTTCAGATCTATGACCCCGAACACGGCCGGATACGATATGATGAACGCCGGATTATCCAGGTCGAACAGCAGGACAATGGATTGGTGCGGGTCGACTTTAATGCGCCAGTTGAAAACGTCTTCACCGGCAGTAGTTTTCACGATGCCGATCACTTTTTTAACGTGGACGCCTGCGGAGCAGGAGCTGTCATTCGCAACAATCACTTTGGCAATCACAGGGGCCGGGGGATTTTACTCAAGAGTACCGGCTGCCAGATAAAAGGCAACCTGTTTCAAAACAGGGAAGGCTGGGCTATTGCGATGCATCAGCTTCAGGATTGGGGAGAAGGACCGGCGGCCCAGGATACCCTGATTCGTGGAAACACATTCGAGGGCAGCAAGCCCGGATGGAGCCCCTTTATCGACATTCGCCCCTCCAAACGAGGCAATGTCCCAACTGATGGTCGTCCGGTGCGTTCTATTCACATTGAGGATAACCAGATGATCAACCCCGTCAATGGGGTTCTCAATGCCTGGGGCGTCGAGGGGTTGAGATTTACCCAAAACACCATTGAGGCGGACGCGAATACACGAGTCATGCCAGGAGCATTGCTCACCATTGACAATGCAGTGGATGTTCATATCGCGGACCTGATCGTTCGTGATGCAAACGATACCACAAACGCCCTTATCTATATTGGGCCAGGAACCCGCGAGGGCGAAAATGGGATATATATAGGAGAACTCGACGCGGAGCTGCCGCCTGGCGTCCCCGTGATCAATAACGCAAACTAGCCGACGAACAGACTGGATGGACAAATGACTACCCGAATGGTTGCTCAACTGACATGGGGACGGATTGGTATCGTGGTGATCCTGAGCGTGTTCGCGCTCACCATGGGCATCATATGGAACGCTGGGTTTGTGACGGCCCAGGAACCGACCGACGAGGTCTTGGCTCCGGAAAGCCAGGCGCCTCAGGCCGAGCCGTTTCCGATGCAGCAAACATCGGACATGCCCAATGCATATCTTGAGGTTGTAGGGAGCTTTCCGCTCGAGGGCCAGGCGCTTCGCGAGCAGTTTGTGCTGTATTTCAACAAACCTGTCGACTGGGACGCCATTGACGACCCCGTTCTTTACATTGAAGGGACTGTATACACGGGTGATGCCCAACTCGAAGATGGTTCCCTGCCCATACCTCGACACGGTTTCAGTCGCGAGGAACTCGATATTGGGGAAAACCATGTGGGCTTCTCTCGCTATCAATCACCGCCCAATAGCCTGCTAACGGTAACGCTTGCCGATGGACTGCAATCAGCGGACGGCCATCCGCTTCATCCCGAACAGCGGGAGTTCCTTTTTACGAATGTTGACTTCCAGCCGACACGGGTATTTCTGCACGAACGTAAGGCCGACGTCGTTCGCCTCGGTGTCTCATTCCCCGTTCCTGTCGACACTTCTATGGTTGAAGAGCATCTTTCGATCACCACGGAAGGGGATACTCCTGTTCCTTTCGAGATTGAGCAAGCGGAACAGCCGAACCTCCATATTGTGACCATACGAGACCATACGGACTGGCCCGTCTGGTTGGTATTCGACCAAGGCCTTCGAGACCGAAGCGGCCGGTTGGTCCAACACGAAGCGGCACGATTCCAATATCCTACCGAGCTTCGGTTGCGGGTAAGCCGAGTCCGCTGGGAGTCGTTTACGCCGGATTCCCAAGAGATTGCGATGCGGTTCAGTCAGCCTGTCGAACCGGAAGCGCTTCAACGATATCTTCGTATCGTTGATACCGATACCGGTTCTGAAATTCCATACTATACAATGACCTATGAGCCCGCCACCGAGCATCTTATTGGAATCAACCTGGATATGCCCGGCGCCATTCGTATCGAGCTCATCTATGAAGAGGGCCTGACAGGCGTAGAAGGCGCTCAATTGCGTAATGCCTACCGCACAACCCTCGAGCATCGGCCGACGCCCTTGCGTATCCAAAGCCATTGGTGGCGTACGCATCCCCCGGAGGACGGCCTAACATTACAACTCCGCCTGAGCCGGAGCATCGATCCTCCCGAGTTTCTTGAGAGCGTCCGGATCGAACCCGAAGTTCCCAATCTGCG
>PWNM01000598.1 GCA_003557825.1 Candidatus Hydrogenedentota bacterium
ATTAGTCAATAGGCCACGCATCCAGTCGCGCACGCTTCATCGAGCGGGAGTAATTCAGTGGCAGAATGTCAGCTTCCCAAGCTGAACGTCGGGGGTTCGACTCCCCTCTCCCGCTCCACCTTCTTCAGCGTCGCATCTCACGACGGAACAATCTTATCTTTGCCTTTGTCTGCTTTGCGATCGTCTCCTAGAGCCCTTTCTGCCCACTGCCCAACCCCACTTGTGGGTACAGGGCAGGGCTAGCCTGTTGACTCAACATCGGCTCGACCTCGATAGGTTGCCTCGTTCGCTATGCACGCATAATTATCGTTTTATCGGACTGATCCGTTTGTCCCCGCAAACAGAATCCGTCGCTGCGTCAACAACAATGTCAATTCTCAATGGATGACCCCAATGGTCCACCGGCGCTGATGGAGGTCGGTTGTAATGAGTAAACGTGCCATGATTAGACTGTTCCGTCATAAGGTGCGAAGCATAGGCGTCGCATCATTTGAAATTTGGGATGCGGGTGAAGCCCGCCTTAGGCTGCTTCCCTATCCAGTATCCGTTTCAGCTCCCGGCATTTTCGCTGTTCCGGTTTTTCAGCGGCTGCCCCCTGCTTGCGGATCTGATTGCCGCTTCAGCCCGCTTTGTCTGTTCCCTAGCCGGAATAACGTCGCAAATTCGGCAGTTGCGACGGCATGATGGCGATGTCACCCGCCTGATTGAGTTCGACCTTCTCGCGGCGAACAATCTCGCGGCCATCGGCGAAGTCATCTCCTACATCGATCAGTCGAGCCGTTAGCCGAGCATCGAGTTCCGCAACCTGCGCTCCATGCTTGGGATCAGCGACAAGATTGCGACGTTGCCAAGGGTCGTCTGCGTTGTCGTACAGCAGCCACGGCCCGGCGAGGGTGCGAACATAGGTGTAGCGTTTGCCATGGAGACCGCGGTACTCGCGGCCTCCGTTGTCGTAGCGCCACTCATGAAAAGGCAAGTACAAAGCCAGCAGCGCATCCTCGATTCCGGATGGGGAACCATCCTGGATCGTGCGACTGAAATCGCGTCCCTGAACCCCCTCGGGAACCGGCGCACCGCAGAGCGTCAGAAGCGTCGGCATCAGGTCCGGCGCATCGATCGGCGTTTCGTCGGTTCCCGGATCGGCCCTGTCCGGATGTCGCACAAGGAAAGGAACGCGATTGGACTCAGCCCACGGCCTCTGCTTTCGAAACTGCCCCTGACTGCCGAGCATGTCTCCATGGTCCGACGTGAACACAACGATGGTATCCTGATCCCGGCCCGTCGCAGAAAGGGTATCAAGCAATCTGCCAAACGCCGCATCAAGCGCCGAGCAGTGCGCGTAGTATCCCGCCAATTCCTTGCGAGCGCGAGCCGCGATTGCTTCAGGCACATTCGGCGGCAACTGGATCCTTTGGGCATCGTACATGGCCTCGAATTGAGCCGGCGCAGTGCCAAACGGGTTGTGCGGCGGGCCCCATGAAAGAAACAGCGCAAACGGCTTTTCCCTCGCGTCCTCGCGGAGGTAGCGGCAAGCCTCGGCCGACTGCGCGTCGGCGTCGTATCCTGCCCACCGGCGGGGTCGAGGATCGTCGCCGAAGTAGTAGTGCGATGCCTGATAGTCGTGCGAACATTCGAACCCCTTCCACCATTCGAATCCGAGACGCCGCTCTGGCGGCACAAATGCGTTCCGCCCGTTACCGTCAAGGTGCCACTTGCCGATGTATGCGGTCTGGTAACCGGCAGCGCGAAGGCATTCCCCGAGAAAGGGTCCCCTGTAAAGACGGTTTAGACACTGGTCGTTTACCATCATCCGGTGACGGTTCGGATACACGCCTGTCATCAGGGAGGCCCGGTACGGACTGCACACCGGGCAGCCGGAGACGGCATTCGTAAAGTTCAGGCTTCGGGCCGCGAAGCGGTCGATGTTCGGCGTGGACACATTGGGGTCGCCGCCGTAACCGGTAGCCTGACAACGCCACTGATCGGCAAACACGAACACGAGATTGAGTTTCTGGTTCATTGTTGTCCTTTACCCGCGAACGTCAAAAGCGACCGGCACTGGGTAATCCTCGCAACGCGCGGGCTTCCCAGTCGCTTTCAGGTCGTTGGCTTCACGTCTCTTTCATTTTCCAGAAGCGTAATGATCTTGGGATCAACTTGCTGGACGGCAACCCCTTCGCGAGACGCAATCGCGGCCGCTCGACCCGCGACCTCGCCCATGGCGACGCAGTCGGATGTGGTGCGGTAGCTGGCGTGCGCGCGAAAATCACCGGAGATGCATCGACCGGCCATAAGCAGGTTCTCCCGTTCCCGAGCCACCAGGCAACGATACGGTATCTGATAGCGAGGAATCTTCTCGTTCACCAAACGACGTCCTTCGGCGGGGTCGACATGGTGAATGTCCACGTTGAAGGCAACCTCCAGAACGCCGTCTTCGAAAGTCCGGCCAGCACGCAAGTCGTCGATGGTCAGCGTGTATTCTCCGTGAATGCGCCGTCCCTCCCGGATGGCCGGCGCGGGCCCTGTGAAAGCGACATAGAGATTTTCGAAGCGAGGGTCGCGACTGGAGCGCAGACAGTCTACCGCCGCATGAATCTGCCTGCGCCCTTCGATCGTCGCAACGGTGAGCGATTCGGCATCCGTCGGGTCAAGCCCATACAGGTGCGTCCACATGCAGCGACGCAGAGCCGGCATGCCGGGAATTTCAAAAAGACGGGTTCTCCGGTAGGAGAGATCGAACCCCAGTTGATCGAATGTTGCGAGAATTTCTTCCGCAAGGTCTTCACCGTCCCCGATGCCCTCGGGCCAGCCGCCGATGACCGCGTTCATGCTTGCGGGCTGCATTTTGCCGTCCTCGGGCCGGCCCATATCGTAGCCGCAACCCGCGAAGGCGCCGAGGTCGCCGTCACCGGTCGCATCGATAAAGACCTTCGCTTCCCAGGTCTCCCTCCCGGATTTGGAGGCCGTAATGACCTCGCTAATTCGGCCTCCTTCGACGCGAGCTTCTTGAAGGAGCGTGTGGTATCTGACCGTTACGCCCGCCTCCATCAGCATGTCGTCTATCACCACCTTGACAATCTCCGGATTGACAAGGAAAGTAGTTTTGCTCCGCCAAGGTTTCCAACCGCCTTTGGCATTAAGGCGGCGGTGGAATTCCTCCATGATTCCGCGCTGCGGAGTGCAGTCGAAGATCAGAGTCATGCAGCCGGCGGTCCACGCGCCTCCCCCAAAGGGGAACATTTCGAGCAGAAGCGTCTTGGCCCCTGCGCGGGCCGACGCCACAGCGGCGGCGAAACCTGCGGGGCCGGCCCCGACGACGATCGAGTCATACTTATTCTTAGGAGTCATGTGATTTTCCTTTTGTAATTTCACGACGGTCAATGTTGCCGTCCCGATTGCGACTTTTGCGACAATATCCTCCGTTGGCATTGCTGGAGATTGTTGCGCATACCTATCCGAGCCCGAAGGCGTTGCATTTTCCCGGCTCAGCGGGAAGCGGTGAAAGCGTGATGTCCGGCGCCTGATCGCCACTCCATAGGACAGCCTCCTCGTCTTGCTTCAGATCCAAAGAATATCGTCCCGGTTCAATTTGCTTCAAATTGAACATCCGGTTGCCGCTAACCTGGATATCCCCCTCGATTGCGGGCATGATGATGCATGGCTCTCCTTTGAGGCTCTTGATTCGAACAAACGCCGTTTTCCCGTTCTTCCGTTCGGCGCTGACCTGGAAAGCTCCCTCCGTTCGCAAATCATGAAAAACAACATCGCCCCAGGCGTCGGCTACAGCAGGGAAAACGCGAATCGTTCCGCCCCAGCCCTGAAGGAGCATATCGTGGATGCTCTGGGCGCCGAACAAAGGCGTTTCGATTACTGGCCCAGCCTCCTTGTACATGGTGTTCGACAGGATGAATGGCTTGAGGCCATCCAGATATTCGAGTGAATCGTTGCCGAGACCGTAGGCAGAAGAAATCGAAGAAGCGCCAGCCAACGAGTATCCTTGTCGCCCGCCAAGGCTCTGCCAGTGGCGCACTGATTTGACGGCCAGTTCTTTGGCGCCAGGATGGTCGTCGTTCACCAGATACAGGGGGTAGTTCATGAGCAGATGCGAAAAATGCCGGTGCCCTTGCGCGAACGGCACGCCGCGGGCTATCATGTAACCGTTCTTGTCTTTGGGGTACTCTGTCAGGTTCTCACGGACTTCCTTCCATTTTTGCAGCAACGGGTCGTCGATTCCCAGCCGTTCGCACGCCTGGATTAGCGCCGTACAGCCCCAGAGCAAGAGGGCCAGATCATAGTTGCAGTCCGGCCCCTCGGCAAAATTGTATTCGGGAGAATAGGTCTTCGGCAGATGCAGCTTGCCGTCCTTCTCTTCCTTCAGGAAATGCAGATAGAAATTTACCGACCGCTTAAGCAGCGGGAACAGATGCTTGCGTAGCCGCTCGTCATCCAAGGTATGGCGATAGTGCAACCAGAGATTGTGGCAAGCCCAGAGAAGATTGCCGAATTCCGCTCTTTCAGAGCCAGGGACGCGCACCGTGCTGCTGACGCACTGTTGACCGGTTACCCGGCCGACCCCGGCAGAGTCGCTGCGATATTTCTCCGGCACGTTTTCGATCAGGTTGTCGACGTTGTCGTACATCGTACGGCAGAGAGAGTCTCCGATATCCAGACGCCCCGAGGTATAGCTCGGCCAGTAGGCAAGTTGAATGTTCAGGTTCCACCAACATGCAGGCCAGGGCGTCGGTTGGGACCAGGGTCCCTGCAGATCCAGAAGCATTCGGTCGGCGCGGGTTCCCGACGCCAGCTTATACATCTGTATCCAGTAAAAAGATTCCCACCATGTGTCCGGTAAAGACACGAAGCTGATCGGATAATAGGCATGCCACCATTCGCGGTGGCTTTGGGTCAGGGCGGCCGAGGACATGCCGCGCACACGCTTGATCAAGTCAACAGCTTCCTTCTGCGCGGTCCGCTCGGGATATGAATGCGCGACGCTGACAAGCAGCCGCGTCTTGGCGTCTTGATCCAAGGTTTGCCAGGCCGTGACGGTCTCGCCGCCTTCGAGCAGCGGCTGAACCGTGATCTGCACCTCGCCGTCGATTGATTGCTCGAACGGCGGATTAGGGCGATAGTCCGGGTTCGGCACGAAAAGCTGTCGCGGGCAGACGGCCTTCTCAGGAGTCCACAGCCATCGGCTTTTTTGCTCGCCTTCGGATCGTTCAATCTCGGTTACGATGACCATGAGATCCGCATGTACGAACGAACGCCATTGAATGCTTCCCTTTTCCGTCCGGATTGTCCCGCTCGCCTCGGCGTTCCAGAGGTCTAGCCGAATGTCGCCGCCCGTAATGAATCCTACGGTGTGCAGTTCGAAATGACCGATCGGCAAACGGCTGATTCCGAAGAGATTCGGACCTCGGCGGTGGTTTTGCACGTCGCCGCGACCGACATCCCAACGTACGGCCTGTTCGCCCGTCTGTCGCACCATGGTTCCCATCATCCCGTTCCCAAGAAACGGAGCCTGGTACCACTGGGTGGGCATCCTTGACCACTTCAGGTTGTGCCTGCTCAGAAATTGTTCCCAATTGATCGATGTCTTGACCTTCTGCATTCTAGCCTCTTGCCTGTGCCAACGGACATGCTTTGACAGATGTCGCCCTCGAATTGCACACGAAGTTTTCCAGCCATGATCCTGAAACCGTAACCCGAATCCGCCGCCTCCGTCAATTAGCATGTCAAATGTCAAGGGTTGAGCGATGTAGCGACAATATGTCTGTCCCTTAGGTTTTCGTTCGTGCTCCCCCTTGCGCTATATCTGTTTGAAAGCCGGCGACATCTCTTCGATTTCCTGTCGCGGAATATGGAACTTCAAGGCAGTTTCCCGCCATGTCGCCGTAATTTTTCGCGCCTCGCGAACAAGCGCTTGCGCCTGTTTTAGCTCCACCCTGAAATGTTCGGCCACGGACAAGGCCAAGCCGAAATCGAGAGAGTTGTCATCCATCGAAACATTTAGGGCCAACCCGCCGCCATGGTTGTCGGGGTTGATGTCGTAGGCTGGCGAGAGCCGCCATCCATGCGGCGTGAGCAAAAATCCATGATTGCGAAGATGATCGTCCGTGTTGGAAACGGCCATGCCGAACACCACTCGCCGCCAGAGTTCCTCAAGATCCCGATTGGGTTCGGCCCCGTATTTGACAATAAACTCTGCCAAATCGAGATAGCTGCATCCGCTGGAATAATCATCTCCATCTATTCGCCCCAACAGGGTCATGGCGGAAGCGAAATGAATGCGCCGTTGCCCGTTACGGTCGAAACGACGCGATAAAAAAGTGCTGCCATGCTGTGAATGCTTTTCCAAGCGGCACTCCGGCAGGCGCAGTCCAAATCGCAAGCCAAGATCGTATGCGACCATTTCCCATGCGCCAATGTTGTTGGCGTCGCCCCGACTCGGAAATTTAGCAATCCAGAGCTCCCCCTCCATATCCTGGATATTGGCCTTGGGCCGCGCTCCGCCCAGCGAGGAACCTGGCGCCAGCAACATGGACAACCATTTTTCATGTTCGCTATCCAAAGACGTCTCCTTTTCATAATGACGAACGGCTGTTTCCAGTTCGCGCAAAGAAGTCCACGGGGGAACAGGCAAATCCGCGTCATAACCGACAAACGCTCCGGCTTCTTCGTGTTTGAAGCGCAGCGCTCCCATCCGGGTATGATCATGAACGGCAAGCAAATAGTCGGACTCCTTAAGAGGGCGCGCCGATCTGGCTTCACGTCGTGCCCGAATCATCTCGCGGCGCATGATCAACTGGCGCCCCCAACGATCAGGCGACGAATCCAAAAAAATTCTAGAATTCATAGGGACACACAAGAATTCATAGGGACACACAAATAATTTCACTTTTTTTCGGAAATCGCCAGTTCAAATTACTTCTTGTAAATACAGGAGCGTTATTTTCCGGAAAGGAGCGAAATCATGCGCATGGCAAGAATC
>PWNM01000147.1 GCA_003557825.1 Candidatus Hydrogenedentota bacterium
ACTCATCCGCGGTAGTGGAAGCAGGGTGCTCCGACGTGAGCAGGGCGGGATTGACGCCCTTCGGCAGCTTATCGGCACTGGTATGTGGTACCGCCGCGATAACAGGAAGATCCGTAACATAGCGCAGATCCTGTGGACCTCGGATGCGCTGGTCGGTAAACTCCATTAAGAGTCCCAGCCCGACGCCGGCGCCCATAGAAAAAATAACCGCCAAAGCAGCCAATTGCTTACGACGCCCAAAGCTGGGTTCCGTCGGAGCAGTCACTTCGCCCGGCGCATCGACCCGACCCGGAGCCCGCTCCTCCACATCGATTATCCGAATCCGCTCCACGACACGCTGATAGCGGTTCCGAAGCTGTTCGAGCCTTGCCTCTTCCTCGTCGATGTTGATCATAGCCTGCGCCATCGATTCGAGTTCCCGCTCTTGGTCCGCAATGGTTTCCTGAAACTGCGTCACCCGTTTTTGGGCCTCTTCGACCCGGGTCTCCGCCTGGTCATGTTCCAATTGGAATTGATCGGCAATGGAGGCCAACGCATCCGTTCGGGCCTCGCGTTTGGCCTGTTCGAGTTGTGTGCGGGTTGTATCCAATCCCCGCCTATCGGCGCTCAAAACGCCGATATCTTCGCGATACCGGGATTCATATTCGGCGACTCTCTGTGCAAGCTGCGCTTCTTGCTGTCGTAGCATGCCAACAGACAAGTCGCTCAACACGGCGCTTTCGATGTCGAACTCCCGGATGGGTGCGGATGGATTATCGGCATGCTTAGCACGTAACGCTTCAATGCGGTCCAGGGTACGTTCAATACGGGTCAGGTTGCTTTGGGCCGTTGTCAGTTCGGCTTGCGCTTGTCCCAGCCGATCGTGGTAAAACTCAAGTCCGATTTCGGCCCGTGGTCGTGAACGGGCCATGGGAATGTTGGCGCGACGTTTAAGATCCGCTACCAGGCTCCGTTGCAAATCAATGCTCTGCTCAATACTGTCGCGTTCTTCAACTAATAGCCCGCGTGTTTGTCCTACCCCAGCACTCTGAATATTAGTAACGTACCGGCTGTATACCTCAGCGACCTTTGCTACGATCGTCATCGCTTCCTGGCGATTCGGCAGCGTACACGAAATACTGATAAGCTCACTGCCTCGCTCGTTGCGCACAGTCACATTGTTCCTAAGAAAATGGAGCGGATCCGGCACATTTTGTACTGCCTCCAGATCTCGGATGGTCGGATCGGCCGCCACCAAGGACAGAATGGTGCTATCTCCGATTAGCCGCACTTGGGTTTCGACGAAAATGTTGTAGTCGCCCCTGGGGGTTGCGCCTCGACCCTCATCCAAAATGGTTGGCGTCACCGAGTGAATTCGGATAAAGGTCCGAGCTGTATATTCCGGAGTGGCTGTAAACCAGGCAGCCAATGCCAAAGGAACGGCCAGAACCAAGGTGACCGCCAGCATGAGCGGCCCACGCAAGCGGATAAGACGCTTAATGTTTACGCCGCCCGCTTGCTGCTGAGCTCCATGGTCCGAGGTCAGTAAAGGGGCAAACTCAGTTGAGTATTCAGTAGACATGGCCGCTCCTATGGCGCTAAAGGTAAAGTTTGGAATACATTGCCAAACCCACGTAAAGTTTCCAATACACGCAAGGTATCCGCTGGCCCCGTGCCCACATCATCGAAGAGCCGGTCATAGCGTTCCTTCGTATAGTATGTATCGTAAGCCTGACGGTACAGATTCATCAGTGGCATGATGCTTCCAGTGAACCGTCCGACGAATTCCTGTAGCCGGATCAGTGGTTTACGCGGAACATAAATAATGTCACCCGCTTCAAGCCTCACATCACCCAGCCCGCGGTACATCTGACGCACATCCACAGTGAATACCTCACTCTCGTAATCCGATATCGGACGAATGATGATCACCTTACGAAGCCGGGCCGTGGTTTCTACGATTCCGCCCGCTCGGGCTAACAACTGCATAAGGCTTTCACCTTCCTGAAGGTTAAACACACTGGGCCGTGCCACCGCGCCCATTAGGTACACCAAGTCTACGCCGGGCGGCACGTAGATCACATCATCCGGCCATACCGTAAAATCAGAAGGATGGGGACCCGGCTCGACCAATCCCGTCAGATCACACTCGACAATGTGCCGTTCTCCGTCGTAATGACGTATGATGAATGCCTTTTTAAGACTCGCAATATCCGATGTGAACACCTCCGTGGCCAAATCGCCCATCCCGGTGGTTCGGCCCCGTTCCCGGCGTCCACCGGCAATATTAAGGGCCTGCAATACGGTATAGGGCTGGGTATAGGGATACTGCCGAGGCGCTTGAACATCACCCATCACGTAATAATGCTGTCCCTGGGCATTAAGAATCGTCAACGACAGCTTGGGGTCATCGACAAACACCTGCTCATAGGCTTCACGGATTTCACTAGCCGCTTCATTGCGGGTGAGGCCACGCAGGTTGATGTCGTCGATGAAGGGAAGCGACACAAAACCGTCGTAACGAACAACAAGCTGCGGATTGCTGATTTCGGGATCATCAAATGACTGGAAAGAGAGCACATCACCAGGAGCAATGCGGTATTCCGGGAGGTCAACCTCAGACCACCAGTCCGCTTCGCCCGGCCCTGCATCTCCTGCTACGGATACCAGCTGCGATTCGTCAACAGGCACCGCATCGGCTCCGAATCCCTCGGCATCGTCATCCTCGAGTACCACATCTTCGGGAGCAATGAGGTCCCGCGTACGCACCACGGTATGCTCTGTTACGACACCAGAACGCCCTTGGATTTGAGCTTCTATGTTTCCCGGACTGGTCGCACATCCAATCAGTCCCCCCAACACGATAACACCCAAGGCAAGGCCCATAAGGGTACCGCTGTGTCCGATTCGACCCATCATGGCATGTTGTTCTCCGACTCGTTCTTTCCAATCCCATATGCATCAATACGTCGCAACAATGAACTATAGCTGACATCTAGTAGTTTAGCGGCTTTGCGTCGATTCCACAACGTCTGCCGCAAGGCCTCTTCAATTAGCGTTCGTTCTGTACTCTCTACAGCCCGTTGGGTGGCCTCCTTTAACGGCATTATTTTGGGTGGCTTCCGATCTGAACCATTTTCGACCCGTTTCTCCTCTTTATTCACGGTTTTTTCGGAAACCGAGGTAGGCGGAGTTGGTTTGGTCTTTCCATCCAAAGGGACAATTACACCCGTTCCCGGAACGGGATCTACCAAGGCTTGCGGGTTACCATTGGACCTGCCACGGGACGTCTCCGGCATGGTTTCGTCGCCCAAGAGTTGCATGGGGTCTCCGGTTGCGACAAATTTCTTTACGCAAGCGCCCAGTTCCCGTACATTGCCGCGCCAAGGCTGTTGTTGCATCTGTGCGATATGCGCGGACTCAATAGGTTCATAGGTTCGCCCAAGCTTCTGTAGAAAATTGTAGTTGAAGTGCTCCGCTAACAGCGGGATGTCTTGGATCCGCTCTCGCAACGGTGGAATGTGGATTTGAACTTCGCTTAAACGGTAGTAGACATCCTCACGCATGCGCTCTTGTTGTACCGCCTCCTCAAGCGTGATGTTTGTAGCAGCGATAACGCGAACATCGCATTGTATCGGCGTTACGCCACCGATACGCATAATGGGTTCACCGTCGAGGAGTTGCAGCAGTTTCCCCTGGACGGCATAGGACATTTCGGCTATCTCATCCAAGAAAATGGTCCCGGTATGGGCCAGTTCGAGACGTCCGGGTTTGGCGCTACCCGCTCCCGTAAATGCGCCCCGTTCATAGCCGAACAGCTCACTTTCAAGTATACTCTCGGGAATGGCGGGGCAGTTCACCTTCACAAACGGTTTTGCTGAGCGCGGGGAGTGTCGATGCAAAAGTCGAGCTGTTATGTCTTTGCCGGTTCCGGTTTCTCCCGTAATGAGAACGGTCATACTCGTCCGAGCCAATCGATGAATAAGGTCATTGACTTCACTCATAGCTGGACTGGTCCCGAGCAGCGTCTCATGAAGCGGGGAACTAAGTAACTCAAGTGGATATCGTCGCTTATCTTTCATGAGCATCTAACCGGAGATTCCTTATAACGCCACAACACACAAAGATACCCTCAAACGCAGACGGAAGTAATACGCTTTCTCTCATCCCAGGTTTGTTCATTTGTGATAACGAAGCAAGTCCCATACCAAAATCATACAAAGGAGACATCGATGCGTAACCTGTTCGAAATCAATCGCTTAGCAGGATTGACCGGCAGATAACCGTGACAAGAATTGTCCATCTCGGTTGACCAATGATCAAATGTTGTTCATTAATGACAAATATTTGCTCAAGAGGTTAACAGAAATGGGGTGGATATCACACACATTCGGTATCCCGGAATACCCCCTGTGTCCTGATTGATGTACGTGTCATCGCGAGAGAGACGGCGTGGCCAAGGATACATGCTTCCCCAAGGCCATGGAACGGGCGGACCGCAGCATTTCAAATCCATATCTGTCGCGTACATGATCGACTCTTTCCAGGACCCGCTCCCATTTTTCACATTCGGCATTGCCAAAAAGCTTTAGCTGATGCTGGTTATACGACAATGCGCCAAGAGAAACGCCGACCAGACGCACCCGTTCGCGGCGGGTCCGGGCCTTGTTTGCAAGTTTTTCAAGGACTGCATGGATCTCGCTATCGAGATTTGTGGGTTCGGGCAAGGTATGGGCGAAGGTCAACGTCGTAAAATCGGCATAACGCACCTTTAAGGTAATACATTTCGTCTCCAGATCCTGGGTGCGCATGGCATAGGAAGCACGTTCCATCAAATAGGTCATGACCTGCAGAACCCGTTGCCATTCAAAAACATCGGTCTCGAATGTGGTTTCACGACTGATGGACTTGGGTCGGCTAGTCGGTTCAACGGCCCCGACACTGATGCCCCGTGCAGCGCGCTGCAATCCGTATCCCCCGGTTCCAAAGGCATTCAGCAGGATAGGCAGGGGGAGAACCGCGAGGGTTCCAATGGTGAACACTCCCAACGTTTCGAGGGTCTCGCGGGTTCGAGGGCCTACTCCTGGAAGCTTTTTCAAGGGCAATGGATGGAAAAAAGCCGCTTCGTCTCCCTCGGCTATACGGAGATATCCGTCCGGTTTGGCTTCGTCTGTCGCCACTTTGGCCACCAATTTGTTCGAAGCAATGGACACCGTACAGGGCAACATGGTCTCTTCCCGTACCCGTCTTCGAATGTAGGCCGCGATGGCATCATCTCCGCCAAACAACCGCTGGGATCCTGTGATATCTACATAGGCCTCATCGATCGATGCCATCTCCACCAAAGGCGATACAGTGTCCAGAACCGCATGCACCTTCTCGGAAGCCTGTTGATACAAGGCGAAGTTTCCCCGCATGAAAATGCCATGGGGACAACGGCGTTTGGCTTCGGCAAGCGGCATAGCGGAATGAATCCCGTAGGCCCGGGCTTCGTATGACGCAGTGCTGACCACGCCACGGACATCCGTTTTGTCTCCGCCGATAATAAGCGGTTTCCCTTGGAGTTCCGGGTTCCGGACTTGCTCCACCGACGCGAAAAAGGCGTCCATGTCGATATGTAGAATTCGTCGGCTCATGGCTCCTCGCCCTACTGAAACTAAATCCAGTATATCATCTGGTGAGGAACTGCGCAACCGTCCGTTCAATCCACGCTCGACAGCCCTATGCCCCCTTAGGAGGAATGTCCCGCACGAATACGCCACATGACGAACAGAGCGATGAAGACAAGGACTATGAACGCCCCAATCACGCCGGCGCTCCATCGGACTGGCATATCCGTATCGGGAGGCAATGTACCATTATCCTCGTCATTTTCATCATCGTTGGACGGTGGTTGATCGACCGTGTGCCCCTCGGCGATGTAGACAAAGTCGCGGATTTCGTCGAGGTTTCCCACAATAAGGGTATATTCGTACTCAAAGACCGTGTCCTTCTCGATCGCCATGGTACGCAGGGGTGAAATATAACCTGTCGAGGCATCCATGGTTCCGCCCCCTGGGGATCCGGCAAAACCGCCGATGAACTCTTCCGCATCGGCATAATAAACGCCAACGCCCCAGTTATCATCATCCACATAGGCCGCCCACTTCTCGGTACCGTCCCAGTACGTCCATGGAGGGGGCGTAGGCGGGATCCGGGTTAGAGCATCTCGAGTAAAGGGCGCATCACCGTCGTACGTGTACAAATGAGGCAAATCGGCGATGGTATAAACAGCAGGAAGCTCCTGATGCCGGGGAGTAGCGCTCCAACGGTCATCGGTTCGAAAAGTGGTCAGTTTATTTCGAACTATTACCGTATTGCCATCAAGGGAGATCCAGGTTTCGAAATGGCATTCTGCGGGTTCATTGTCCATGTCCCATAGCATCGGAATAGTCTTGGTATAGATCTCCTCGTCGGAATGCTGGTGTTCAATGACTTCCGCCGGATTGAAATAAACATCGCCCACCTGAATGGGATTCCAGGGCCAAGGCGACCAACTCGGATGCTGGCCTTCGTCACGCCGATCAAGGGGCTCGCCGGTATAGTAGGATTGCTGCACCTGACGGCCTCGGTCGTGGTTGTTGATGAGATTGCGCTCCTCACCCGATAAAGAAAGATAGGTAATCGCGCCTCCGTAGTCGAGGTCGGCCCCAACACGGATAATGCCGTTGTCCAGTTCAAGTTGTTCCGCCTGCACTCCCGAACCGGATATGACAAGCCCCACAATAAGAAAAGTCGAAAGAAGCCGCATTGGAATTGCCTCCCTATCCAGGACTCTGCCTATTCGAGCCCAATGAAATAACTGACTCAATCGCCCAAGGTGACAGTCGTCTCCGTCAGTCCCTGGGTTGGAACCCCCTCTTCTGTTTTGAACACTTCGATATTGAGCATTTGGATGATATCACGTTGCACCGGTTCAATAGCAGCGAGCACATCGCCGGCGGCCGTTACGACCACGCCCCCGAC
>PWNM01000115.1 GCA_003557825.1 Candidatus Hydrogenedentota bacterium
CACGAGGCCGCAGCAGCGGGTATGGTCGGCCTTGTCCGCGCATTTCTGGATATGGGCGCCGATGTCAACGACGTAGACGTGGACGGATTGGCGCTAATCCATCGAGCCGCCCTGAATGGCAGCTTGGACCTTGTTAAGCTATTGATTAACCGTGGAGCCAACGTCAACATTCGTGAGCAACACTCAACGGGAATGACGCCGTTGGCCTTGGCACGATGGATGGGGTATCACGAGGTTGCTCAGTTTATTTCCCATTACGGAGGTTGGGCCTAGGCACATTCGGGCCTCCGTAACACTCCACATCCCGCCGCCTTCCCCTCGGGCGGCGGGATTGTTTTTCTATCCGCACCTTGTTAACCTGACTGATGCATGACGTGATTCTGCCCTTTGAATGGAACTACTGCCCAGGCTGTGGCAGCAAGCTTGTCCCACGAGATGATGGGGAAAGCCTGCGCCCCCATTGTCCTTCGTGCGGACGCCATTATTATTCAAACCCTGTTCCCGCCAGTTGTTGTTTTGTGTTTCAGGGTGATGCGTTGTTGTTCGCCCAACGGGCTGTTGAACCATGCATCGGATCATGGACATTGCCCGGCGGATTTGTCGAATTAGGCGAAACAACAGCGGAAGCGGCGTTGCGGGAGTTATACGAAGAAACCGGGCTACGAGGGGCCAATCCCCGACTCATTGGGGCAAGCACCCAACCCAGCCGGCTATCCGGCGCCGTCACCGTACTGGGCTATGTCATCGAGACGTGGGAAGGAACGCCCCGGGCCGGTTCGGATGTCATCGGGCTTGGTTTTTTCGGACCAGACGAACGTCCTGCCCTGGTTTTCGAAGCCCATCGCGAACTCCTTGCCCTATTGGATGCCGAAAGGGACTAGGGCCCCACTCGCAAAGCTTTCCGCCGGAAGCAGTTACGCGGTAAAATACGTCTATGATTTTACCTAAGCGCATACAAAAAAATGGTCTGCTATGGGGGCTTGCTGTCATGCTTCTTGTGGCATGTCGCCCCGAGCATGAACCGCCACCTGTACCCGACCCCGATCCAGT
Organism: Candidatus Hydrogenedentota bacterium; assembly: GCA_003557825.1. Classification (GTDB taxonomy): domain Bacteria; phylum Hydrogenedentota; class Hydrogenedentia; order Hydrogenedentales; family SLHB01; genus PWNM01. Next base: position 1,051 of record PWNM01000115.1, read on the forward strand.
TCCCGAGCCTATCGTCGAACCGGTTCATATCGAAGCTGATGACGCGTTACCCGATGATTATGCCATGCGAATGGTTGCGCCATCGGTATCCGAAGTACAGGCTCTGCTGGCCTTTGTGGGTCGTCGCTTGTATCGACCGCTTTGGCGGGAAAGCTACCATCAGGGCATCGCTGGCGACATGATCGATACGCTTGATTCACCGGGCATCGACACTGCCCGTCCCATGGGATTCGCAATCCTGTCCTTTACTCCCTTTGCATGGATGGCCATACTCCCATGCGACGATACCGAAACGGTGGTACAGTATGCGGCGCCCAAATGGCCGGACAGTTCGATTGCCACATCGGACGCTGCGGGCCTGGTGTTTTTGGGTAACGACATAGCCGCAATAACAGCCACACGTGAGCGAGTCGAAGGGCTTCAAGACGCACAGTCTCCCCGTAATCGTGAAGAGCCTGTGTGGTACGGCGATATCCGCACAGAAGAGCTTCCACCACTTTGGGAGGATTTCGTTGGAGAGCCCATCCGGACAGCCTATCCTGAAGCGCTCCCTTGGCTATCGCCTGCACTAGATCATATACAACATCAGCTTGGGGGCTTGGAACCTGTCCGGGTCCGGTTTTCGTTCGAAGATCGGCGCACTGAATTGCTCCTGACAACGGGTACAACCGATTCATACCACATCAAGCCCTCCCATCCCCCTGTTCAGCAGATTGAACCAGAGGCTTGGATCACCATGAGGCTTTCCCCTGAACGCACCAATCTGATCGGCGCTGTTTTGCGGAGCCTTGCTGCTGCAACGGCGGATGTAAATGTTATCGCAAATACTGAACGACTCCTGTCGACATGGACCGATGTCGGAACAGCCGCCCAAACCGACGACGGAAGCTGGTTGCTATTAATGAACACCACCGACACCGACACAGCGCGCTCGGTACTTCAGGATACTCTGCCGCCCGATCCCGATATGCCCCAATTCGACCTCGGCGGCGTTCTCGTTGATTATGTTCGGATTGGAGACATAAGGCTTAGCTATGCCATCGAGGGACAGGTACTAGCCCTTGCTGGGGGACCTAGCCTCGAGCAGGTCCTCATCGAGGCCCTTCATGGCAGTACACACTTGGAATCGGAGTCAACCCTATTCTCGGGAAGCCTTCGAAACGACACGCCGGTTTTAGCCGAACCGTTTTGGCTAACCGATGAAGAGGGGCGTGAACTGCTAAGAACGGGTGGAAGAGCTATTGAGCGTGTCGACTGGGATTTACGCGAGATTGATGACGGATTTCAGGCGAATCTTGTCATCGATTGGGGAGCGCCAGTTGACGTGCTGGGCTCGGAATAGGTATCGTCAGCTTCTCGCATGTGATCACCAAATAACCAAAGGCCAGATCGGGGCGTGGATTCGCCAAACAGCTTAGCCCAACAAAGCGCTTTTAATGCGCCGTTCCAAAGCAACGCCGGCAGTAGGCTGTTGCGCGTGCTAGGCATTTTCGAAAATGTATTGCGCGGACTGCTGATCATGGTCGTTGGTGTCACTGTGGTAATAGCAATCCGGCAAGATCCTTTCCCCTTCCCGACATATGGCCATTTCCTCACCTTTCTGGCAGCCGTTGGCATATCCGGTATCGCGGCATGGGTTCTCGTACTGGTGGATGGAACGGGCTTAACACGGCTATGGCCCCATTTTTGGACGCCTCGGATTCGGTTACGACCCCCTGAATCTAACGAGCGCGTCCTATTGCGACATACCTTTGTCTCCGGAGGATATCGGGAAGCGCCTCACTGGCTTCATGGGCGCTATACGATTCTGTTGACGAATGAACGCTTTATTGTCCGAATTCCGGGGACGATTCCGCAGTTATGCATCTTGGACGTCCCGCGGGAATCAATCCGGCGCGTCGATGTAATACCCGATAATGGAGATGGCCGATTGGAACTCCGATTGACTTGGCGCTCTGGAAATGGTACGTTCCAATCGTTTCACATCCATCCTGGGAATGCGCTTCAAACGTGGACTATGGTGTTTTTGGAATGGGGGATACCTGTAGGCCGACTTGCGGTCGAAACACCACACAAACCCATTGTGCATATTTGATACTATATCCAGCGTTCCGTTATAAGGATACAGTAGGACTAGGCGGGAAGGGCCAGTTGCAGATCAATTCGAGAACACGACGATCATGAGCGGCGTATCCGAGTCTCCATATACGCCACGGGAAAATCGTAATCTTTCGGAATCGGATTTCGGCGTTGGAAAGCTCGATCTGGACCGGAGGGGATTCCCGATCGCGGCCGATACCGAGGCCTGTTACCTGCTTGGCATTGAACCACCAGAAGAAAACATCGAAACTACCCAATCTCCGCTTGATCATCAGGTCGCATTTTTGATCTCCTTTCCTGAACTCCTCCGCCACGCCCTGGAGGAGGGCGTGGTCAGCGGAGCGGAATGCCCATATCGCGCCGAAAACGGAAAAGTCCGTTGGGTATTGATCAACCTTCAGACCTTACCAGATTCGCAAAATGGCCCCGTGGTGCAATGCATCCTCCAAGACATAACCCGTTATAAGCACGCCGAACGGGAACTGCGTCTGGTAGCGGAGCTCGAGCGTATCATCATCGCAGCATCCCTCCGTTTTATGCGAGCCGTGCCGGAGACCATGGCGCGGGTAACCTACGAGACCCTTGAGATCATCGGCGAATGCATCAACGCCGACCGAGCCTATGTAGTGCTTTTCGGAGCTGACGGCATAAGCATTCGGGAAAGCCATGAATGGCATGGGCGGGGAGTCCAACCGGTAACGCAAACGAGGCGAAAACGGTTCCGCACCGACCTGACCTGGGTTCGCGGCATGCTTCGCGAGCGAGACATGGTGCATATTCCTGATGTCGCGCAAATGCCCCCCGAGGCGTCACAGGAACAAGTACTGCTCCACGAACTCGGCGTACGATCAACGTTGATACTGTCGTTGTATGACCGTAGTGACCTAGTGGGGATGGCCGGTTTCGAAGCCGTCGGCGAACCAACGCATTGGTCGGAACGCATTACGGAAGCTTTACATGCCTTTACGCGCGTGTTTGAGAATACCGTGGTACGACTACCGGCGTTTGTTGCGCTTCGAGAGAGCGAGGAACGCTACCGCAATCTGGTCGAGAGCTCCCATGATGCCATCTTCATTCTGTCAAGCCAGGGGCGATTTCAGAATGCCAATCCCGGATGCACGGAGCTTCTAGGATATCCAAGGTCACAGCTGGTTGGAATGCATGTCTCATCGATGTTTGTCCACAACGCAGACTACCGCGTTCTACGAAACGCCTTGATTCAGCGAGGGGATCTATCCGACCAGGAAGTGCATCTCCGCCATGCCGACGGCTCGACAATCGTCGCGTTGCTCTCCATTAGCCTCCGCTACTCCTCTCAAGGGGAATTGCTCGGGGCTCACGGGGTTGCCCGAGATATAACAAAAGAGAAGCTCGCGGCTGCCGAGTTGGAATATCGTTCTCAGTTCGAACGGCTCATGGTGGATATCTCAAACCGGTTCATCAATTTGGCTCCCAACGACATCGACGCGGCCATTGACAATGCAATCAAGGATCTTGGCAAATTCGCCCAAGCCGACCGGTGCTATATCCTGGTGCTGCGTGAAGAGCCACCAACGCGAAGCAGTGAAGGAGGTCAGGGCGATTCGGGAGGTTATGAACTGGAATTTGATAAGGATTATGAGTGGTGTTCCCCTAATACGCCCTCATGCAAAGGGGAAATGGCATCGGCCCGCTTTGTGGATTTTCCATGGGCATCGAACCGTCTGCTAGAAGATGAGCCGGTTTTCGTGCCCCATATCGCCGATCTCCCACCGGAAGCAGAGGCTGAGCGTGGCCTTATGGAAGCGCGTGGCTATCATTCCATGGTAATCGTGCCGATTATGTGCCAGGGGAAGTTGCTCGGTATGCTCGAATTCGATTCGACGAGCCCGAATGATTCCTGGTCGGAGGAGCTTATCGGATTGCTCCGAGTCGCGGGACAGGCCTTTGGCAGCGCCATTGAACGCCAACGAACGGAACAAGAACGGCAGAACCTCGAGGCACAGGTACGCCACAGTCAAAAACTCGAAAGTTTGGGCGTACTGGCCGGAGGAATCGCACACGACTTTAACAATCTACTTGTTGGTATCTTGGGCAATGCGGGACTAGCCCTCATGGAGATCCCCGAGGGGCATTCGTCCCAAGGTTGTCTGAAGCAGATCGAACAAGCCGCTCTGCGGTTATCCGATCTAACAAACCAGATGCTGGCCTATTCCGGCAAAGGGCATTTCCTGATCGAATCGGTTAACCTCTCGGAATTGACGAGTGAGATGCTTCATCTACTCAGAACGGCCATGTCGAAACGAGCAGTCCTCAAGACCGACCTGGCTGAGGAGATACCTCCGGTTCAGGCCGATCCAACACAGGTGCGCCAGGTTGTTATGAACCTGATCACCAATGCTTCCGATGCTATCGAATCATCGAGCGGCGTGATAACCATTCGGACAGGAGCAGACTACGCCACTGCAGAAGAGCTAAATAAAGCGTTTCGCGTGGGTGACTTGCCCCCGGGCCACTACGCATTCATCGAAGTATCCGATACCGGATCCGGTATGGACGAAGAGACCCAAGCGCGGATTTTTGATCCATTCTTCACGACCAAATTTACGGGACGTGGGCTTGGACTGGCCGCGGTGCTTGGCATTATCGGCGGACACAAAGGAGCCATCATCGTGGATTCCAAAAAGGGACAGGGCACGACGTTCCGGGTTCTTTTCCCGGTTGCGGGCGAACATGCTACAAAACCCACGGTAGAGGAGACACCGGTGACAGAATGGAGAGGTAGCGGCACGATCCTTGTCGCAGACGACGAGGACAACGTGCGAAGGGTAACAACCGCCGTCCTCGAACGATTTGGCCTTGATGTCATAACAGCCGAAGACGGACGGGACGCAGTGGAAAAATTCCGTGAACAAGCCGATTCCATCGATGCGGTCATTCTCGACATGACCATGCCTCACATGGACGGCGACGAGGCTTTTCAAGAAATGCGCAAGATTCGTCCCGAGGTACGCGTCATTCTGACCAGCGGCTACACCGAACGGGAAACTCTAAATCGCCTAGAGGAAGGCCACCTCGCGGCGTTTATCCAAAAGCCTTATTCCCCCCTTTCGCTAATTCAACAGCTACGGGAAATCCTGGAAGCACATAACGCCTAGCGTTTGATTGATAAATGCGTATTTCCGTTCCTTATACCCTCTGGATGATAATCAGGCGCCTCCATGCTGTAACGGCTTCCACCTACCAAATGTATCTTATTGTAGACTATGTTTCTTTACCATTACCCCCTCCGCGCCAATCCAGGGGAATATCACTAAAAAACCGATTCGAGGATTACACGACTATGCTTCAAAAGGCTGCTTATCTGACACTTGCGTCCGTTCTTATGTTAACGCTCCCTGGTTGCCCTTCTTTTCCCACTAAAGAGGGGTTCCCTGGCCCTTATGTCTCGCGCTACACCAGTTTTTCGTTGGAAGATGGCTCGGAAGTCTCGCTATGGTATCCTGAATCGACGGAACCGCTTGAGGATTTGCCGCTTATTGTCTTTTCAACAGGCTGGAACCAGGTAAGAAAAGCGTACTTCAGCTATGCAAGACAATTGTCTCAATGGGGGTACGTTGTCGCAACACGATTCTACCCCAGTATGGGAGCTTGGGGTATTGGCCCAGATTATATGATCCATCATGTAGATCAGGTCTCTGAGATCATCGACTGGTGCGAGATACAGTCGAAGGATCCTGCATCGCCTTTTTTCGGAATGATCGATGCCCAAAACGTTGCGACAACGGGACATTCCATGGGAGGGCATGTATCCGTAGTCGCAGCGAC
>PWNM01000599.1 GCA_003557825.1 Candidatus Hydrogenedentota bacterium
CCCGCACGGTTTCGGCGACGAGCGACTCGGCCGTTGGAATTTTCACCAACAATTTGTCCTGAATGTCGATAACCAATAGGGCCGCTTGATTGATGTCGAGCATGACTCCGTTCTCCTTTAGGTTGCGTATAAGGCGTCCATAGCCTCGTCGATACAGTCGGGCGTAAGCGGACGCGCATCGAGGACGCTGTAAAACAGGTCCTGTTCATCTTTGAAAGTTTTCAGGGTCTCCAGCATGGATCGGATTTCGTCGGGGGTTGCATCGGGACAGCGGTACCGCAAGCCGAGGCGCTTCATAAGGTCCACGGCCCATTCCGGCTCGTTGTCCTGTAAGCGGGTCATGAAGAAGACCCCCAGCCCCACCAGGTCGCCGTGAAGAAAATGGCGGCCCGTTTGGTGTTCGAGGGCGTAGGCGACGATGTGTTCAGAGCCTTCCTCCGGACGGCTGGTCCCGATACGGATACAAAATTCGACCTCCCGTCGGTACAAGTCCATGATGGTGTCGATGCCCTTGGGCGTGACCTGATAGATGGCCTCGGCGTTGGCTTCGAGTTCGGCGAGGCACTCGCTCGCCAGGGCGGCTACATCCGCGTGATATGCCAGCCCGGTATCCTCGTGCGCCAAGCGCCAATCCCATAATGCCGTATGAATGCTCATGATGTCGCACGCACCGGCTCGGTTGAGCTCCTTCGGGGCCTGCTGAATAATGCCATGATCGACCAGGACATCCTCGGGCCATACCTCGCCCACATAGCTGACGGCGTTATCAATCCGGACGGCCACCGCATCCGTGAGGGGCGCATCGACCGAAACGATCGTTGGAACCAGGACCATCTTGCAGCCTCGCTTCCAGGAAATGTACTTTGCCGTATCGCAACAGGAGCCGCCGCCGATGCCCACCACCACGTCACATGGTGGCAACTCCTGTTCGAGTGACTCAAGGGTTTCGAGGGCCATATCCGTGACGTAATGTACGCGGTCCGGATTCCATGCATAGGCCCTCTGGATGAGCGCCCAAGGCTCGGCCATGGTAACAACCTGGATAACCCCCCTGAGGTCGCAGAGGCGTTTCGCGGCATTGGGGCCGGCGATGATGTTGGGTGGACGGTACATATACGATTTCTCCTGTGATGGTTGGTTACCCTGCGGTTCCACGCACCAGATCGGGCAATGCGCCGATGTTATTGATGACCAATGTGGCGCCCATCAACGCCGCGGCAAGCATGACGGCAATGCGAAACTGTTGTTCCGGCATGATGCGTGACAACCGCGCGCCGCAATAGGTGCCCACAAGCATGGCCGGCAAAAAGATAGCGGCCTGCCCTACCAGTGGCCAGGTCACCAGACCATTCAGCCAGAGCATGCTAAGGCCCACTACGTTGATAAAGCAAAAATGGGCGACAATATTACTCCGAAACACGTTTTTGGGCGTCTCCTGATTGGCCAGGAACAAAATGACCGGCGGTCCCCCCATGGACGTACTTCCCCCCAGAAAACCGCTACACACGCCAACCGGAAACAGGGCGCGTCGCATGTTGGTAAGGGGGCGTCGCCATCCGGCCAGCAAGGTCATGGCGAACAGGACGACAAATGATCCGATTAAGACCTTCATCAGATCGGCGTTGATGACACGCAGTGCCCAAACGCCAAAAGGCATGCCCACCATGCCGCCGATCACCAATGGGGCAAGCAGTGGAGGCTGGATGTGCTTTCGACCGTCGTAGGCGACCAACAACGTATTGGGTAGACTGAGCAAAATGACGGTGGGGACAACCTCCGCCGGCTCCAAGACGAACATCAGCGCCGGCGCGGCGATCAGCGCCATGCCGAACCCGCCGCAGCCTTGCACCAATCCGCCCAAAAACATAGTTAACGAGCCTGCAAATTCCGGTGACACCCAAGCCTCCTATTCTGGTGGGGAAACGATTCGTACGCGCCTGATGTAGTGGTCTGACGGGCGCGCAGGCAGTAGATTACCTGATTGCTGCCGGCTCGAGCGAATGGCGTTCAAGGAAGTTCCAGATGACATCCGCCGCATTGAATTCCTTGGACAGGCGCCCCACAAATGGTCGGGGCCAGACCTCGCGTCCGCCCGGCCAAGTGTGCCCTCCGCCCTCGACTCGATAATGGATCACCTCGGAACGCGTGTCGTTGCCGAGATAGGTTTCACGTACGACGGTGGTACCATCGGTCCGATCGTTTTCCGGCAACTCCTCAATCTCGGGGGTCGGATTACAGTCATTCGCCTCCACCCAAAAAGCTACGGTTTCAGGAGCGGGAAACAAGCTAATGGTTCGATTGGGGCCTGCGAAAACCAGTTCCTGGTCATAGGGGATGATAGGATCCTCCGTACCGTGGATGATCAGCATGGGGCGCGGGGTGTCGGGTGGGCCGCCCTTTGGAATATCCACCAGCATCGTGGCCATGACTGGGGCAAAAGCAGCAAATAAATCCCCCGCTTCGAAAGCCAGCTTGTAGGTCAAAAAGGCTCCATTCGATGCCCCCGTCGCATAGATCCGGCTAAAATCCACATCGTACCGAGCGGCCACGTCGTCCACAATGGTGCGGACAAATCCGACTTCATCCCGCGTGACGTCCAGCACGTCGAAAGTCCGCATCAACCCGTCGGGATAGGCTACGAGGAAGCCCTCCCGTTCCGCTGTTTCGTTGAACTGTGAGATATAGGCCATGTGTTTGCCCGTTTCCGTAAAGCGGTGAAAAGCCACCACTAGGGGTAACGGCTCGGAGCCATCGTAGCTAGACGGTACATACATATGATAGGTGCGTGGCAGCGACCGGTGTACCGTTCGATGGGAAGTCAAGCCGGGCACATCGGGATTGCACCCGGCAATCCCGAGTGAGAGCAAGGCTGCCGTTATTGCTATAAAACCAATTCGGACATACTGCATTGCAATCGCCTCCCTATTACTAACGCTCCTTATTAAACAATACTCGACCCTATAATACACAAGGCCTCACCCGAATCTTCCCCGGATGAGGCCGTCATAGTGCTTTAGGATTGATTCAATGGGTCATTCCTAGAGCTTCGGAATGCATTCCTCCGCTCGATCGATAACCTCCTGATCGAGCTCATAGTCATGGAGTTGCTTGTTTAAATAGGCCTCATAAGCCGTCATGTCGAAATGTCCATGGCCGCTCAAGTTGAACAGGATAGTCTTCGATTCGCCCGACTCCTTGCATTTGAGGGCTTCGTCGATGGCGACCCGTACCGCATGACCTGACTCGGGCGCGGCAACAATACCTTCGGTAACTGAGAACAGCATCAGTGCATCAAATACCGGGTTCTGATGTACCGCTACGGCCCGCATGACGCCTTGCTTGGTCAGTGCGGCGACGGTCTGCGCCACGCCATGGTATCGTAGCCCGCCCGCATGGATGCCCGGGGGGACGAAATTGTGACCAAGCGTGTACTGCTTGAGCAAGGGGGTCATTTCGGCGGTATCGCCGAAGTCGTAGGCGTACAGACCGCGTGTCAAGGTCGGGCAAGCCGTGGGCTCGACCGCGATGAAGTCGATGTCCTTGCCGTCTCGCACCTTATCAGGGACGAAGGGGAAGCTGATGCCGGCATAGTTCGATCCGCCGCCGCAGCAACCGATGACGATATCGGGGTACTCGCCCACGCTTTCGAGTTGTTTGCGCGCTTCGAGCCCGATGATCGTTTGATGTAAGCAGACATGATTCAAAACGCTGCCCAGGCTGTATTTCACCAGTCCGCCGCTCTTGGCTGCTACCTCAACGGCCTCTGAGATGGCCATGCCCAGGCTGCCCGTCGTATCGGGGTACTTCTGCAGAAACGCTTTGCCCGAGTCGGTCTCTTCGCTCGGGCTGGCCTTCACGATACCTCCGTAGGTCTCCATCAACACGCGGCGATAGGGCTTTTGCTCAAAGCTGACCCGAACCATATACACAGTGCACCGCATGCACAACATGGCACATGCGATGGACAGCGCCGTGCCCCATTGGCCGGCTCCTGTTTCCGTTGTCAGCTCCATCACGCCATCTTGCTTGTTGTAATACGCTTGGGCGATTGACGTGTTGATCTTGTGACTGCCCGATGGGCTAACGCTTTCATTCTTGTAATAGATTTTCGCCGGCGTACCGAGGGCTTTTTCGAGGCGGTAGGCCCGGCGCAACGGGGAAGGCCGCCATAGTCGATACAGGTCCATCACCGGCCCGGGAATCGAGATCCACTCCTCCGTGGCCATTTCCTGGGCAATCAGGCTTGGGGGGAAGATCGCGCCCAGATCATCGGCTGTCACCGGTTGGTGCGTGGCCGGATGAAGAGGCGGATCCAGGGGTTCCGGAATGACCGATGCAACGTTGTACCATGCATCAGGCATGTCCTTGGCATCCAACATAATGTTATACTCGTTCATGGCGGTTTTCCCTTTTGTACGCTGTGTGCTCTAACTCCGGCAAGTATGATACACATACTGACCGATGTAGGCCAACTCATGCCCAATCCATATCCCCATCACAGGGAGGCGCTATGTCAACAAAATCCAAACAAGTCCTCAGGAGACCTATGATCGCTCAGATTGGCTCAGTTCTCGGATGGGCCGTGGCTCTCTATGTCGGGCTTGCGATTTTGCTGTTTTTGTTGCAGTCATTCATCATTTTCCCCGGCGGTCGCAACGTATGGCGAACGCCCGATGCCCCCGGCTTTGGCTGGTCCTATGACGATGTTGAGTTGACGGTGAATGGCCATACGACGCACGGATGGTATATCTATGCTCCAGAACCCGCCCGGGGAACCCTGCTGTTCTCTCATGGCAATGCGGGAACCATCTCCAATCGCCTCGAATCTGCTCAGACCTTTCGCGATCTCGGTTTCAATGTCCTACTTTATGACTATGGCGGTTATGGCCACAGCACAGGCCGCGCATCGGAGGCCCGCTGCAACGCGGACATCCGCGCTATGTGGGACTACCTCACCGGGAAACGGGGCGAATCCCCAGAACGTATCGTATTGTTTGGGCGATCGCTGGGCGGCGGTCCCACAACTTACCTGGCAGCCCAAGTCACGCCCGGTGCCATCATCCTCGAAAGCACCTTCCGATCCACCATAGCCGTCGCCCGAGGCGTCTTCCCGTTCTTTTTGTTCCCCCTCGAACTTCTCGTCCGCCATCCCTTTCGGAACGAAGACAAGGTTCCCCATTTTACGGCTCCGCTGCTGGTGGTGCATAGCCCCAATGACGAGATCATCCCGTACAGCCATGGTCGTCGGCTATACGAACTCGCCCCCGAACCCAAGAGTTTCCTCGAGATTCGCGGCGGCCACAATGAAGGGTTTTTTCAGGATGCCGAGACCTATTTTGAAGGACTCGCCGAGTTCTTACATCCCCGGTTTCCTATTGAGACAGAAAACCCGGAAAGCTCTTGAGCGAGCTTCCCGGGTAGCAGCAATGAATCGTTCTGGGACCTTTATTCGCCGGCCTTGGCAACTCGCGGCGCAGCGATGCGTTCCATCACGGGCAATTTGCCGATGAGGGGCTTTGCGTATTTGACGAACTCCTCGGTGACGTAGTTGCCTTCGGCATTGAGGAACGCGTCGGACATGCTCGTCGCCTCGCGGGCCACATCCTTCAAAGGCGCCAGGAAATATTCGACGGCGTAATCGCCGATGCGGCGAATGGCTACCGACCCGTCAAGATTGTGCCAAATCGCATATTGTGCCGCCTTTTCGCCCACCTCGCGCGCTTCGTACTGGTCTACTTCGCTGACGCAGCCCAGGAAGCTCCGCTGAAGGTAGCCGAGGGTATCGGCCCGAACCCGTTTGATGTTTAACTCGGACTTGACCCATGTGGACAATAGGTCGCCCAACGCGCCCGTTCCCGACAACTGGACATTGCCGTGGGCGTCTTTTTCGCCGCCCGTAAACTGCGCCGCTACCGCGTTGCCATTGGCATCTTGAATGCCTTCGGACACGGCGATGATGCATCGGCCATAATGGTCATAGGCCCGTTTTACATCCCGGAGGAATTGCTCTTTGGTGAAGGGTCGTTCGGGAACGTAGACCAAATGGGGGCCGTCATCGGGATACTTCTTGTCGAGCACAGCCGCCGCCGTCAGGAACCCGGCATGGCGTCCCATGACCACGCCAATATACACGCCCGGGATGGCCCGGTTGTCCAGGTTGATACCTGCAAAGGCTTGGGCCACGAACTTGGCCGCCGAACCATAGCCGGGGCAATGGTCCGTCACTTTGAGATCATTGTCGATGGTCTTGGGGATGTGGATGACCCGAAGCTCGTACCCGGCTTTGTCGGATTCTTCGTTGACGATACGGCACGTATCGGCGCTGTCGTTTCCGCCAATGTAGAAGAAATAGCGCACATTGTGGGCCTGACACACCTTGAAAATTTTCTGACAATACTCTACATCGGGCTTGTCGCGCGTGGACAATAGACCCGAAGAAGGCGTGTTCGCCACGGCCTCGAGATTGTGCGTCGTGGCCTCGGTGAGGTCCAGGAAATCTTCTTCGACAACCCCCCGGACGCCATGCAGCGCGCCGTAGACGCGAGTGACTTGCGGAAATTTCCGCGATTCAAGGACCGCACCGACCATGCTTTGATTGATGACCGCCGTCGGGCCGCCGCCCTGCGCCACCAATACTTTCCCTTCCAGGACTGACATACTGTTGTTCTCCTTCTGTACACGTTGCTGTGTTTGCTTGTGGGTAATGGACACGATGGAGGCGTCAATCGGGGGTACGCCCCCTGCGCGGGGATACAGCCCGTAGTATACCGAAACCCGGAATACAGACGCCAATAGTAGGGTTCAAGCGTTGAGTACCCGGAAGCGCGCCGCGGCCCGGGCCAATGCTTTGTTGGCAGGCCAGGTGAGACCGGGATCATCCAAAAGCAGTTGTTGCGCATCCCTTCGGGCCCCGTCGAGGAGCCGTACATCATGGACCAAATCGGCCACCCGCA
>PWNM01000509.1 GCA_003557825.1 Candidatus Hydrogenedentota bacterium
CCATCGTATATCAGCCCAGGCGGATCGGCTTTATGTGGCCGATGTATCCGGTGATTGGCGTGAGGAGATCATCATCCTTGAGGGCAATACGCTCAAGATTTACCACAATCCTGAGTCCAATCCCCGTCCGGACCAACCTCGATTGTGGGAGCAAGACCATTACCGCCGAGCGAAGCTGACCTACAACTACTATAGTCCGTGAGTAAGTAATAGACCCCGAAGTGCAGACATACTCCTTAATTGGGACTTCCATGCTCCCGGAGGTTTGAGGGGAATACCGAGTCCGCCGGACGGATGCTTAAACGTACGAACTAAATGCCGCTATGGAGCTTCCAAGCCTACCGTTCGCCGATCAATCGCGCCGCCCGAATCCCGGACCAGATGCGTTATTGTGGTCACGCCGTTTTCGAGGAGATACTGCTGTGCCTCTGAAATCCCCGCGCCGACTTCGGCTACCGAATGGCTGTCGTCTCCAAAGCAGAAGGGAATTCCCATATCAACGGCTAGGCGTACCAGCCAAGGAGCGGGATAGGGCATGCCGTGGCCTTTCCGATAGCCCGCGGTGTTGCAGTCCAAGATGGCCTCGCAATCCCGAATGACCTCGAGGGTCTCTCCCGCCGCCTGTTGGATAACCGGGGTATCGACCGGGCCAAAAGGACCGGCAAATTTGCGTACCAGGTCCACATGCCCCACGATTTCGGGCCGTAGGGACTCCACCATGCGCGCTACATCCGTGTAATAGGCTACGGCGAGCGCATCGAGACCATCATATTGTCTCAAGACGTGCTCGAGCGTATACACATCATAGTCAATGAGTGTGCCGTTTACATAATGTACCGAGCCGACAAGGTAGTCGAACCCGAATTGCTCCCGGTTTTCCATCATGACCGATGGATAGGTGTCCGGAGGCATGACCTCGATCTCGAAGCCGCGAAGCAGGGAAAGCTCGTCGGCATATTTGTTTACCAGGTGCGCCGATTCCTGAGCGTAGGCCTCGAAATTGGCCCACAGCGTGTCCACCGTCCAGCCCATTTCGATCTCCTCAGGGAACAGCAGAGCTGGGTCATAGCGGGGAGCATGTTCACTTATCCCATAATGGGCCATCCCGCGCGAGATGGCAGCCTGTATCATTTCCTCAAGAGTGCTATGGGCGTGTTCGCAAAAGGCGACTGAATGTCCGCCATGAAGCGAGACGTTCCAGGGCATATGGTACGATGATGTCATCGATGAGTGGAATCCTATGTGGTGATAAAGCGATACGCTATCAGAAGGCAGAAAAATGCCCGAAGTTGTAATCCGAAGTCAAGTCGTGCAGAATTAGGGGCCCCTGTGATATGAACATCAGTAAGATAGTTAGAAAGGAGGATCTATGCTTTCCATGATGCTGATAACGGCCCTTGTGAATGCCGAAGCCAATGCCCTTGTTGATGGACCCGTCGAGACCGTTGCGGAGGGATTTCAGTTCACCGAGGGACCGGTCTGGACGCCCGATGAGGGGCTGCTTTTCAGCGACATTCCAGCCGATACCATCTACCGAGCCGATGAATCCGTTTTCCGTCGTCCCAGCGGTAAATCGAATGGCTTGACCCTTGATCGGGAGGGCCGATTGATCGCCTGCGAGCATTGGAATCGACGTGTAACCCGAACCGAGCCCGATGGGTCGATTACGGTGTTGGCTGATGCATATGAAGGTAAGAAATTCAACAGCCCCAACGATGTAGTGGTGCGGTCGGACGGCTCCATCTTCTTTACCGATCCGCCCTATGGACTCGAAGGCCGGGAAGCAGAACTGGACTTTTCGGGCGTCTATATCATCCGCCAGGAAGGTGAGGTGGAACTACTAACCGATGCCTATTCCCATCCCAATGGACTGGCGTTCTCGCCCGATGAACGTATGCTTTATATTGGTGACTCGCACAACGGTTTTATTGACGTTTATGATGTGGCCGAGGATGGGACGCTTAGCAACCAGCGGCGATTTTGCGACGTGCCCGTGCCCGACGGCATGAAAGTCGACGAAGACGGGCGGCTTTGGACGACTTCGTCCGATGGGATACAGGTGTTTGACCCGGACGGGGAACGGGTGGAACTCATTGAATTCCCTCATCCGCCGGCAAACTGCGCATTTGGCGATGAAGACTCAAAAACGCTCTATGTTACTGCCCGGTCCGGCGTATACAAGGTGCGCACCACGGTTGTCGGTATTCGTCCGTGACTATGAATGTTGACTATATGCGAGCAGGATGTAATCACCGCGGTAGCTATGAAAGCTGTTGCATTATACGGCAGAGGGGGCTATAATGCATGCAGAAGGTCGGCAGCGGAACCGTTGGCCGAAAACGTAAGGTGGAATATCCTGTGACGGAAGTCCAGCTATGGCCGTAATGCCTGCGCCCCACATCGGGCCGGATATGGGCGGAAACTTCGAGTACCAATGGTCCGGGGATTTTGTCCAGGCCCATCTTCTTTCCGATGTGGGAAAAAAGCGGAATCAGAACGAAGATGCCTGTGTTCTTTGCGCCCCCGATGAACACGAGACCCATAATGGAGCGGGTCTGCTCATTGGCGTGGCCGACGGGATGGGCGGCGCCAACGGCGGTGGGTTTGCAAGTCAAACTGCGCTGCAGACCATTGTCGATGCGTACTATGGCCAAGCCTCGGGCTCGATTCCTGACCGGCTCGGCGCCGCAATCGAACAGGCCAACGAGCGGATTTTTCAGGAAGCCGATAGTCGCCCCGAATTACAGGGCATGGGAACCACCGTATCCCTTGTCGTCATAAAAGGGGAGTACGCCTATATCGCCCAAGTCGGTGACAGTCGCGTCTATCTATCGCGGCATGGACGCCCCATTCAGCAGCTTACCGATGACCATTCCCTCGTAGCCGAGCAGGTTCGTAACGGGTTTTTATCGGAGAATGAAGCCCGAAACCATTCGATGAGAAATCTCATTACCCGGGCTGTCGGTACGCGTAAAGCGATCAAGGCCGACCTCTTTTTTCTCCGCCTTGAACGACACGACAGCCTTCTCATCTGCTCCGACGGACTCTCGAATGTGGTCAGCGACGAAGAGATCGATGAAGCCATGCACTTGCCCAGCCTGCAGGGCGCTGCACGGATACTTGTGGGGCATGCGCTTGAGGGCGGCGCGCCGGATAACATTACCGTCGCCGCATTGCGGGTGACAAAGACTCCACCTCATGCACGGCTCGAAGAGGGGGCGCTCCATGCGCCGGTCGAAGCCTCGAGTTTCTTGGCCCGCCTCAAGGGCATCTTCACCTAATGCTACTTGCGGGACCAGAAAGAGGCCCTAGACGGGCGTCGAATCTGGGGTTCGAGCGCGGTGGCTTCGCGCACCAGCTCGCTGCTGTATTCCCTCCCGCCCGTATAGGGTTGTATGGCTCGTGATTCCCGCCCATTACCGCCGGGGATAACCTCGGGGCCATCCATCAAGGGATGGGCCTCGACAACGCTTTGCCGTTGCCGCTTGGGCCGTCCTGGAATCAAGGAATATCCAATAATATCCCCCAGGTCCAGAAAAAATGCGATAAGCAGGATCAGGATTTCCTTCCAACCTATCAGTTGAAAGTCAAAAAGCCTGCCGAACACCGCAAAAAGCGGATTATCGGTCTGCACAGCCTCCGGCAAGGGTTTCCCGGCAACGGCCGCCGCATCCTTGACGGCGACCCGTAGTTCATCCTGGAGTTCCTGGATTTCGCCAATGCTGGCTGGCATGACCGTGCTCAGGAGTGTCGCGGCTTCCCGTTGGGATTCCAAGGCTTCCTCGATGGCCTCGAGGTCAACGCGCGTGGTCCGCTCCAATAAGGTTAGCCGGTATTCCTCTTCGCGTGCCCGGGGCCCATAGCCCTCCGGAGCCTCTCGGAGCCCTAGGATTTCGGATTCCAGCTCCCCTTCCTGCGCCGCGACCTCTCGCATGAGGCTCTGACGGCGATCCACCAGTTCGGTCCGCACATCTGTCAGGAATGATGCATATTGGTCCTTCATTTGGGCCGTTGAATACCGTAGATAGAAATCCTGATCCGCTGTGCGGTAGAGCACATCCATGTTAAACGTAATCGATATAAAAGCCACGATGGTCATGCCCAGGATGCCAAAGACGTTCAGCCGACGTTCGCCTTCGATAATGGCTACTTTCAGGGCAAACAGCATCAGTCCAATGGCAATGGAAAGGCCCAATGCGATTACCGAGCATTCCCAAATCCCCAAATGCCCCAGTTGAATGTCGATGGTAGGCTCGGGAAGGATAGAGTCGCTCAGACTGACATAGGTGGTCCACATGGACGCGAAGGTCAGCAGCAACATGGCAAGAAAAATAAAACAACGCGGCAAAATCGACATCGAGGAGATCCTCTATCGTTGCTCAATCCAATTTACGGGTTCGGTATTTCGATGCGGACAGTATGCAGCCCCTTCCACAGCGGGATGGTCAGCATTGTACGTCATAGCCGATGTGCAAGCAAGAATCAGAAAACCCCGATCCGATATCTGCATCGCCTCCTCATGTTATACTCAATTGACTTATGATCCGGGACGGAGCATAAAAGTTCCAGCATTTTTGGCCGTTTCACAACTCCCACGGAGGGGATATGACGGATTCTCCCCCTAGTCGGCAGGCGCCCCTTTTACGCCGCGGGTGTCTGTTGGTAGTAATCATCGCCTTGGCTTTGCTTAGTGGAACCCAAGGAGCCCAAGCTGACCTGACCTATGATGTCCGCATCGAGGGTGTTATCGACAGCGGATTGCGGAATACGCTGCGTTCAGCCGCCCAAACGGTGGAATTGCAGGAACGCCCTCCCTCTACCGTCATGCTATTGTACCGTCGGGCCGAGCGCGATATACCCCGGTTGATCGAGGTCCTCCAGGCCGAAGGATACTATGGGGCCCAGGTAGAATTTTCCATCGAAGAGGAGCGGACACCGATCAGAGTGCGTTTCACCATTGAAAAAGGCCCGCGCTATACTCTGGCTGATGTCCGTATCGACATCACCGACCGTCCGGGAGTAGAAGCGGTTCCATTGCCTACCAATGAGGAAATGCAACTCGAAACCGACACTGTTGTTCGGGCATCTGCTCTCCTCGCCGCCCAACGAATGCTGGTTCAGCGGTTTCGTGAAAACGGTTTTCCACGTCCCCAGGGCCAACCGCCTCGTATCGAGGTCGACCATGATGCGGCGGAGATTGTCGTCGTTTTCACTGTCGATCCAGGCGCCGTAGGTTATTTCGGTGCTACTACGATCGAAGGTCTTGAGAGCGTCGAGGAGGACTATGTTTCGGGATTGGTCCCGTGGGATGAAGGCGATTTGTTCAGCAGCCGATTGGTGCGCCAGGTGCGCCAGCGGCTCAATGCGACCGGGTTGTTTGCCGTCGTTGATGTCGTCGAAGAACCGGACGAAAGCAACCGCGTTCCCATGACCGTCTCGCTGACCGAACGAAAACACCGCACCGTCCGCGCCGGACTACACTATCGAACCGACGAAGGCGCCGGGCTTACCGCCGGCTGGGAGCACCGCAACTATCGGGGCCGCGGGCAACGTCTTACCCTTGAGACGACCATATCGGAAATCGGAACAAGCTTCGATGCGTCCTATGCCATTCCGGATTTCAGACAGCCTGACCAAACGTTGCGGCTGTATAGCCGACTTGAGGAAGACAATCCGGACGCCTACAAAAGTCAGAGCCTTGGTATGGGCGCTTCCGTCGAGCGGACCCTTTCCGAGCATATGTCCCTCGGGTTTGGTGTTAACCTTCGGGGAACGGAAGTCGAACAACGGCGGCGCACCGACCAGTTCGCGCTGCTCTCGTTTCCCATGTTCTTTTCGCGGAGCACCGCCGATGACCCCCTGGCTCCGACCCGTGGCGACCGACTTCGGGTCGAAGCGACGCCTTTTCAAGAACTGACCAATCTCGACCTACAGTTTCTACGGGGGTCCATTAGTTACACCCGGTACCAGCAACTCCGGCAATCCCCCCGTATGGTCCTGGCGGGCCGAATCGCCACCGGAACCATTCTGGGGACCGACTACGATCGGATCCCTGCAGACGAACGCTTCTATGTGGGCGGCGGCGGGTCCGTGCGTGGATTTGCCTACCAACTCATTGGCCCTCTTGACGAGAAAACCCCTTTGGGAGGACGTTCGTACCTTGAAACTTCCGTCGAGCTTCGTATGGACATTACCAATACCATTGGCATGGCCGTCTTTTTGGATGGCGGCGCTGCGTTCAAATCCGAATACCCAGACTTCAGCGAAACAATGCGCTGGGGAGCCGGGACAGGCCTTCGGTACAATTCGCCCGTGGGACCATTCCGGTTGGATGTCGCTATGCCGATCAACCGCCGTTCCGGCATCGATGATGCCTTTCAGGTCTATGCCGGTCTCGGACATGCATTTTGATGTCCCCTGTCGTAAAAAGATGACTCCCGTGCGTTTGACGACATAGTGTTTACCTATGGTTGACAAGACCGAAAAACAATCTATGACTAATACTCGAAAACGGCTCCTCAAAGCCTTCGCCATAGCATGTTTGCTGCTGCTTCTACTTTTGGTAGCTGCTATTGGCGCCGTTTTTGGCGTGTTCGCGACCGAATCAGGCCGAACATGGGTGCTGCGGACTGCCGAGTCCGTCATTGAAGACCGTTTTGAGCTGTCGGTTCGGTTTGGCGCCGTTTCGGGGCGCTTCCCGTTAGACTTCACCCTGGATCGGGTTACTGTGGCCGATGCGGAAGGCGAATGGTTCACAGCCGAGGGCCTTGCAGTGGCTTGGTCTCCTCGCGCATTGCTCAACCGACGTATTCATGTCTACCATGCCACGGCCGAGCATGTTCTGCTTAACCGTATGCCCGAGCGAGCTGAGAAAGAGCCCGCCCCGCTGACCCTACCCGAATTGCCCGAGTCGTTACCCGCAATCGTTGTGGAGCGGTTTGCCGTA
>PWNM01000085.1 GCA_003557825.1 Candidatus Hydrogenedentota bacterium
GGGGGATGAACCGTCGTATTTCAGCGGGACCAACCGACCGGTCGAGCGCGTTTCGTGGAACGATATCCGCTCGCCAGGAGGCTTCCTCGATGAACTCAATGCCATGTATGCCGGCCTTACGTTCCGATTGCCGACCGAAGCGGAATGGGAGTATGCCTATCGCGCGGGAACGACCACGCGTTTTTACTGGGGCGACGACCCGAATTATGACGCCATTGATGACTATGCATGGTATCAGGGTAACAGCAATGTGCAGACACACGATGTGGGCCAGAAAACACCCAATGCCTGGGGGTTGCACGACATGGCGGGCAACGTACTGGAATGGTGCGAGGACGACTGGCACGAGAACTACGAGGGCGCTCCGACGGACGGAAGCGCTAGGGTAGATGAACCCCGCGGTTCGGCTCGCGTAGTACGTGGCGGAGGGTGGCCAAGCTCAGCGCCCTTCTGTCGTGCAGCAAGCCGAACATACGACTCCCCGGATGAAAGCAACTTCAGCATCGGGTTCCGGATCGTTCTTCCGTAGGAGCATCGCGCTGTACGCGATACGTTCCGTAGACGGATGGGAATATTTGCGTAAGGGGCGAGTCCTAACTCGCTCCTTGCCCATGCAGTCGGGGTATGCCCTACCAGTTTGAACGTATAGCTTGTCAATGTACCCATTACGAAGGAGAGAACCAGCATGAAGAGTCCGTTTGCCGTCGATGTCACCCCCGATTGGGAAGGTCTGGTGCGCTGCATCCGCCGCGAAGGAACCCCCGCACGGGTGCATCACATCGAGCTGTTCCTCGACCCCGAGGTGCAAGATGCCATTTGCGAACGCTACGACGTTCTCGACGGACTCGACCCGAGCGATCCCTTCTTCCCCTTGCGCAAACAGATCGCCATCCAGTCTTTTCTGGGTTATGATTATATGCGGGCGGGCGTCGACGCCTTCGAGATGCCCTTGCGCCATGCGACGACAGACGACACGGCCGGGGTCAAACGGGCGAGCGGCCGGTCCTTTGTCGATGAAAACCGGGGGCCCATCACGAATTGGGAAGAGTTCGAGCAATACCCCTGGCCCGATCCGGCCAAGCTGACCACCCGCAACCTCGAGTGGCTCGAAGAAAATCTACCCGAGAACATGTGCCTCATCGGCGGCGGCGGCTTCGCCCACTACGCCGAATACCTCACCTGGCTTATGGGGTATTCCACCTTCTGCATCGCCCTTTACGAGCAGCGCGATCTCATCCAGGCCATCTACGACCGCCTTCATGAGTTGTTCCGCGTCTCGGCCCAGATGATCCTCTCCTCCGACCGGGTCAAACTCCTCTGGGGCAGCGACGACATGGGGTATAAGGGTGGCCCGCTCATGAGTCCCGATGACATGCGCACCTTTGTCTTGTCCGGCCACAGGGAGATGGCCCGCATGGCCCACGACACCGGCCGCCCCTATTTGCTCCACTCGTGCGGCAACCTGGAACTCATCATGGACGATCTGATCGACGATGTAGGCATCGACGCGAAGCATTCGTTCGAAGACACCATTGAGAAGGTCACCGATCTGAAGCATACCTATGGCCGCCGCATCGCCCTGCTCGGCGGTATCGATGTGGATTTCCTCTGTCGGGCTTCAGAGGAGGACGTGCGCCAACGGGTCCGCGAAACTCTCGATGTTTGCCTTCCTGGCGGCGGGTATTGCCTGGGGTCCGGCAACAGCGTGGCCAACTATATCCCCCTCGACAACTACCTTGCCATGGTCGACGAGGGCCGCCGATATGCTGGGTGAGGCCTGGAAGCGCCAAAAATAAGCAGGAATAATAAAGAACCTCTCATTGCGAAGGCTTTCCTTTATGGCCCGGCAGCCGCATATCCAAAGCAATGGGAAAGGAATTCCGCATGACCCCAATAATCGATGAACTGGCGGCGGCGCCCTTGTTCGAGGGACTCGACCCCGATCAAATCGCTCCGTTGGCCGCGATCGCCCAACGCCGGTCCATCGCCGCGGGAGCCGAACTGTTCGCCGAGGGCGATCCTGCCGAAGGGTTTTATGTGGTCTGCTCGGGCAAGGTCAAGGTCTACCACCTCTCACCGGAGGGCAAAGAACAGATCCTCCATGTCTTCGGCCCGGGTGAACCGGTGGGGGAAGCCCCCATGTTTGCCGGCGAACGGTTTCCTGCCCATGCCGCGCCCATGACCGACGCCCGTCTGCTCTACCTCCCCCGGCAGGCCTTTCTGGATGTACTTGCCGCTCATCCCTCCGTGGCGCTGGGCATGCTTGCCGTCATGGCCCGTCGTCTGCGGCGATTCGCAGCACATATCGAAAATCTCGCGCTCAAAGAGGCCCCTGCCCGCCTTGCCTCCTACCTGATCTACGAGGCCGACCTGCAAGACCGTGATGATACGGTCGCCCTCGACATGACCAAAGGCCAACTTGCTGCGTTCCTCGGCTCGACCCCCGAGACCTTGTCTCGCGTACTCGGCCGCCTCATTCGCGAAGGCATGGTCACCCCCACTGGCTACCGCAGTTACCGCATCACCGACCGCGACGCCCTCGAGGATCTCGCCGCCGGCCTCACGCGCTTGCCGTAGACAGTCCCGCTAGTCCCCATCGAGTTGGGCGCGGCGTTCGTGGAGTTCGCGCCAAGTAGTGAGGATGATGCCTTCTTCTTCGATGACCTCACGGAGACGGGGGTCGATCATGGCATAGAGGTCGCCGGCCCGGACGTCGCCCGAGGTCGAGATGGCGTCGAAGTTCGGGCTGGGTTCGATGGCATGAACGATGATCTGGGTCACGCCGGGTTCGAGATTCCGCACCACGTCGATAAACAGATCGGTTTTTTCGGCGGTCTTCCAACTGTAGGAAGCGGTGTGCAGGTCGTCGAGCAAGGGCAGGCCCGCATCCCATAGCCGTTGCGCCAGGTCCAGGATGAGCTCTTTGGCCGCCAGCGCCTCGGGGTTTTCCATGCGAATGAATGCCATATGCCCTGCCGGCATCATCACGGGGATGTTTTTTTCAATCCCAACCTGCACGTAGCGTTCGAGGAAATCGGGTCGGGCGTAAATCGTTCCCATGTGGGTATCCAAATGGGTAATGGGGAGGCCCATGCGTTCGGCCAGGGCGATTTGAGCGCGGATCTCGGTCTCGACCTCATCGGCGGTGGCGTGTTGGGCCGTGTCGCGGGAAGAGCTGTGCATATAACCGTCTTCATCGATAAGCCCGGGCACGGCGCTCGCATCGGCCACCGGTCGCCATCGGTAGTGATTCCATTCGGAATTGAGGGTGAGGTGCAACCCCGAGCATACCTCCGGATTCCTTTCGAGGTACTCGGCGATTTCGGGAACACAGGGGCAGGGCATCATGACGCTCCACGAGGTGACCACGCCCTCCTCAAGCGAACGGATACTGCCGAGGTTGGTGTCGTGGCAGAGACCGGCGTCGTCGTTGTGGAAGATAACGACCTTCGAACCTTCCGGCCATCCGAGTCGTTCCGCATAGGTGGGGCCGTCAGCGGCGGCGTAACTCGAGGTTCCAACGGCCAATACCAACGCGCAGAAAATCATCGTACGAATCATAGGGGTGCTCCTGGTTTGTGTTGTTGTCGATGTGTGCGTATTGTACCCGATCAGCCCGCAAGAATGGTATCGATGGCCGCTTCTTCCTCGGGCTCAAAGACCGTATTTGCCAATGCGCCGACGCAGTCCGTGATCTGCTCCGGGCTTCGTGCCCCGATGAGCGCGCTGGTCACCCGTGGATCGCGCAAGGTCCATGCGATGGCCATTTGAGCCATGGACTGGCCTCGTTTCTCGGCGATTGTGTTAAGCCGGCGAACCTTCTCGACGTTTTCCGCCGTGACCTGTTCGGGGCGTAGAAATCCATCGGGGTCGGCCGCTCGCGATGTCTCGGGAATGGGATTGGCGGGATCGAGATATTTGTTCGTTAGCAATCCTTGGGCCAGGGGCGAGAACACAATGACGCCGACGCCGTATTGCTCGGTGTAGTCGAGCAGGTCGTGTTCAATCCATCGGTCGAAAAGACTGTAATTGGGTTGGTGAATGGTGATAGGCGTCCACTCATGTTTTTCCGGGAGTTCGGCCGCCTGCACGAAAAAGGCTCCCCGATAGCTGCTTACCCCGGCATACAACGCCTTGCCTTGCCGGACGATCTGGTCCAGCGCTCCGATAGTTTCCTCGAGGGGCGTAGCCGGATCGGGGCGGTGCGAGTAGAAGATGTCCACGTAGTCGAGTCCCAGCCGTTTCAAGGATTGATCGAGGCTGGCCACGAGGTATTTTCGGCTTCCCCCGATGCCATAGGGTCCCGGCCACATGGTATAGCCCGCTTTGGACGAAATGATCAGCTCGTCGCGGTAACCGGCAAAGTCCTCGCGCAGGATTCGACCGACCCGTTCCTCAGCGCTGCCCGGTTCAGGACCGTAGTTGTTGGCCAAATCGAAATGGGTGATGCCCAGGTCGAAGGCAGTTCGCATCATGGCCTGGCAGTTCGTGTGGGAAGCTCGTGTGCCGAAGTTGTGCCACATGCCCAACGACACGGCCGGCAAAAGCAGACCGCTCCGGCCGCATCGGCGGTATTCCATTTGTATATATCGTTCAGGGTTGAAATTCATGACCGTATCCTTTCATCGGTTTGCTGGGCCCCCATTGTGGCACAGTCGACCGGTTCGTGACCACCATCGGGCGCGATCCGCTCCTGTCCATCGCTCCCATCGAGGAATCTGCATATCTTTCGAGTTGAATCCATGGCAGGAAGGCTACTATACTGGATTTGCTGAGGTGTTTGAACCGGACGCCGAAGCGGCGCATAGGCTGCCCGCCCGGCGTCTTTTAGATCGCGGGAAAGGGTCTGCGATTGGGCAAAGACGCAGCATGGCCTGGCCTGGAGACATCGGCCGGCCCGTCTTGCCCTGTGCGTTCCCTGTTCCCCCGAGACGCCGCTGTACGCAGCTTCTATGCGGATCAAACCAGGAAGGCATGCATCGGGCAAGACCCCTGTGCGTATGCCGCGAGTGTGACTACATGAAAGAAGATGGCAGATCGACGGGACAGACCGAGACGTACGCAGGCAATGTGTTAAATACCCAGGTGCTTGTGTTAAACAAGTCATGGATAGCCGTGCATATTACGCCGGCGCGGCGCGCGCTGAATCTACTCTATATCGGCGTCGCCCGGGCGGTCCATCCGTCGGATTACTCGTTATTCGAATTCGATGATTGGATAGACCTTTCGCAGAACGGCATGCCCGGTCGCTATGTCCATACGCCCAATCTTCGAGTCCGCATTCCCGATGTTATTCTGCTATCCCATTTCAATCGGTTCATCCGCCACGAAGCCCGCTTTTCCCGCCACAACATCTTTGAACGAGACCGACACACCTGCCAATACTGCGGTAAGCCCCTTCCCCGTTCGCAACTCACCATCGACCATGTGGTCCCCCAATCCCGGGGCGGCCACGATTCGTGGGAGAACCTGGTGGTAGCCTGTATGCGCTGCAACGTTACGAAAGGCAATCGTACGCCCGACGAGGCCGGAATGACCCTTATCCGCCGTCCCATACGGCCTGCATGGCTGCCCCGGTTCGGATTGCGCGTTCCGAACGAGCAACTCCGGGTCTGGCGCCGGTTTGTCGACGCCCGGGCGTGGGGACTCGGCCATCCGCACGAGGCGTTGTCCACCGTCGAATGACCGGGGACACGCTGCCTATGGAACCGGCGTCGCCCCCCGATACCGTGTTCGCCGAAGTCGTATTTCCCATCCCCATCGATCGGGCCTACACCTATGCCGTGCCGCTGAAACTGCATGACCGCGCCCGCCCCGGAATGCGGGCCGTGGCCCCGCTCCGCAATCGGACCCTCACGGGCTATATCGTGGCCGTTTCCGACACGACCGATGTGCCCGAGGTGCGTCCCTTACACGACCTCCCAGACGACGAGCCCGTGTTTCGGCCCGAGCTGCTCGACTTATGCCGATGGTTGGCCGACTATTATTGCTGCTCCTGGGGCGAGGCGCTCCAGTCGGCCGTCCCGGCGGGCATCCAGTTGCAGTCTCGCAAGCAATACCGGTTGGTTCACGAGCAGATCGGCTCGGGACGGTTCACGGATCGGCAGCAGGCGGTCATTGCCGCCTTGTATAAAGCAGGCAAGGCACTCACTCCCGGGCAATTGGCCCGGGCGACGGGGTATAGCGGTCTGACCTCGACGTTTCAGTCCCTGGTCAAACGGGGCATGCTGATCGAAGAGATCATGCAGCCCAAATCGACCGTGTCGGTCCGCACCGAGACCGTTGTGGTTCTCGAAGAAGACACGATCCCCGATCCAGAAGGACTTGTCGAGCTCCAACGGCGGGCGCCCCGTCAGGCGGCGGTCTACCTCGATCTGCTGTATGGCGAACCGGAACGACTGGTCCCGACGCTGTACGAAAAGCATCAGGTGAATGCGAGCATCTTACGCGCCTTGGCCGACAAGAAACTGGTACGCCTGGAGAAACGCGAGTATTATCGCATCCCCGAGCTGGACCGCGATGATGCCTCGACCCTCAAGCATGCCCTCAATGCCGAACAGCAGGCCGCCTATGCGACCATCGTCGAGGCCATGGAAGCCGAGCAATTCCACACATTTTTACTGGAAGGCATCACCGGTTCGGGCAAGACCGAGGTCTACCTGCAGGCTATCGAACGGGCCCTCGAACTCGGACGGGACGCCATCATCCTGGTCCCGGAGATTTCGTTAACGCCCCAAACCGTGGGTCGGTTCAAGGCGCGGTTCGATGCGCAGATTGCCGTATTGCACAGCGGTCTGGGCTCGGGCGAGCGGTACGACGAATGGCGACGGGCTCAGCGGGGCGAGGTTCGGATTGTCGTAGGCGCCCGGTCGGCCATTTTCGCCCCCTTGCCGAACGTGGGCATCATCATCGTCGACGAAGAACATGACTCGTCATACAAGCAAGGCGAGACGCCGCGCTACCACGCCCGGGACGTGGCGATCATGCGGGCCCGGATGAACAACGCGGTCTGCGTGGTCGGATCGGCCACGCCGTCCATCGAATCGGCCCACAACGCCACCAAAGGGAAATCCACCCGCTTGGCCCTCACGCGCCGGGCCACAAACGCCTCGTTGCCGTCAGTCGAGTTGATCGACATGCGCACCGAGGCCCGCGAGGTGGCCGGCGTGGTTTTGTTGTCTCGGGTTCTTGAAAAGGCCATTGCCCATTGCGTCGCCGCGGGCGATCAGGTGCTGCTGCTGCTCAACCGACGGGGATTCGCGCCGTTTGTGCTGTGTCCCATGTGCGGATGGGTCGCCTATTGCGCCGATTGCCAAGTGACCATGACCTACCACGCCAAGGGGCATTTTCTTGCATGCCACTATTGCAATGCCAGCCGAACCGTCCCCGAGGTCTGCGACGAATGCCAGTTCCAACCGCTGCTCTATCTGGGCACGGGAACCCAACGCATCGAGGAGGTCCTTCAACGGACCTTCCCCCACAGCCGCATCGAACGTATGGACGCAGACACGACCTCGGGCAAGGGCGGGCATGCCAAGATCCTGGGCCGCCTCGCCAATCGGGAGATCGACATTCTAATCGGCACGCAGATGATCGCCAAGGGCCACGATTACCCCGCCGTCACGTTGGTAGGAGTCATCAACGCCGATACGGGCCTGGCCTTGCCCGATTTCCGAGCCGCCGAAGGAGTGTTCCAACTGCTGACCCAGGTAGCGGGTCGCGCAGGCCGAGGCGAACGGCCGGGCAAGGTGATGATCCAAACCTACCGCCCCCATCACTTTGCCATTCAGGCGGCGGCGGCCCACGACTATGCGGGATTCTTCGAGCGGGAGATCAAGGATCGGGAGGCGGCGGGGTATCCGCCGTTCCGGCGCATGGCCAACCTCGCCATCGAAAGCGAAGACGCCCTCGAAGCGGAGCGGGCGGCGGCCGTGGTCAGCCGAATCGTGCGCGATCAGCGCGATGCCCTCGGCTTTACGGGACTCGAGGTGCTTGGTCCGGCCCCTGCCACGGTCAGTCGGGTGAAGAAGAAATACCGATGGAACATCGGCCTGCTGTCGCGAAGCACCAAACGGTTAAACGTGCTGGTGCGCGCCGTAATGAAGGCCTATGCCCAGGCCGGCGCACCGCCCGACGTGCAGCTCAAGGTCGATCTGGATCCCTATGGGGTGTACTAAAGGCCGTATTCGCGGAGCTTGTAAATCAGGTTGCGGCGGCTGATATTAAGGAGCTTGGCGGCCTGTGTTTTATTGCCTCCCGTTTTTTCGAGGGCTTCGAGGATCGCCTGCCGCTGGATGGCCTGCATGTCGCCCACGAGTACCG
The DNA here is from genome assembly GCA_003557825.1 of Candidatus Hydrogenedentota bacterium. Lineage (GTDB taxonomy): Bacteria > Hydrogenedentota > Hydrogenedentia > Hydrogenedentales > SLHB01 > PWNM01. The sequence continues at coordinate 8,323 of PWNM01000085.1, forward strand.
AACCGGAAGCTTCCGCCGAGACCGGCTCGCGCAGTTGGGGCGGCAGATCCTCCGGCAAGATCAGGGCGCCGTTGGCCATGATGGCCGCCCGTTCGAGGGCGTTGCGGAGCTCGCGCAGGTTGCCGGGCCAATCATAATGCATCAGGGCCCGCTCGGCGGCGGGGGATAGACGCAGCCGTTTTTCGGCCAACACCTGCTCGGCCAGGGGAAGGATATCGTCCCGCCGGTCGCGCAGGGGCGGAATAGCAATGGCCACGACGTTGATGCGGTAGTACAAGTCCTCACGGAAAGTTCCGGCTTTCACTGCTTCTTCGAGGGGGCTGTTGGTGGCGGCGATGACCCGGGCGTCGGCATGTAAATCCCGTGTTCCGCCGACCCGCCGAAAAAGGCCGTTCTCCAGGATATGAAGCAGTTTGGGTTGGAGCGTCAGGGGCAACTCGCCGATCTCGTCGAGGAAGATCGTGCCGCCTTCGGCCTCCTCGAATCGGCCCTTCTTTTGCGCATCCGCCCCGGTAAACGCGCCTTTCTCGTGGCCGAAGAGTTCGCTCTCGATCAGGTTCTCCGGCAAGGCCCCGCAGTTCACCCGCACCAGCGGGCCATCGGCTCGGGGACTTCGATCATGGATATAGGTGGCCACCACGTCTTTCCCGACGCCGCTCTCGCCGAGCAGCAACACGGCCACGTCCGAACCGGCGGCCCGGAAGGCTTGTTGAAACACCTGCTGCATGGCAGGACTCTCGGCAATGATGCCCTTGGGCAGATCCAGCGTGTCTTCGCCCTGCGTGACGGATCGGCCCGGCGCATCGAGGGTATCGTCTACGGCGGCGATGAGTTCATCCAGATCGATGGGCTTTTCGATGTAATCGCGGGCTCCTGCTTTGATGGCCGACACGGCATCGCGGACATCGATATAGGCCGTGAGGAGGATCACCGGCAACGACGAATGCTCTGCTAAAATCTGCCGCAGAGCTTCCAGACCTGAAATACCCGGAAGCCGGACATCGAGAATCATGAGATCGCATTGGCCGGCCTTCTCGACGGCTTCCTCGCCCGTGGCGCAGAGCAGGGTTTCGTAGCCTGCGCGGGTCAAGGCGTTGTCGAGCAGTTGCCGTTGGCCGGGGTCGTCGTCGACGACGGCGATGATCGGTTGTTTGGCGGTCATGGGGCCTATGATACCGGAGTCAACCCGGCGAGGGACACCTTGGTTCCGCTGCCCGGTTCGGATGTGATGCGCAGTTCCCAGCCGTGGGCATCGGCAATGCGGTTCACGATGGCCAGGCCAAGGCCGCTGCCGTTCGCGCTGCGCGTAAAATAGGGCTCGGTCACATGGGGCAGGTCTTCCGGGGCAATGCCTCGGCCCGTGTCGCGCACCTCGATGGTCACCGAACCGTCGGCACCGTGCTTTGCCTCGAACCGCACCGTGCCTGGGCCGTCCAGCGCGTGAACGGCGTTGATCCCCAGGTTGAATAACGCCCGGCGAAGCATGTCGCTATCGGCCCAGATGGTCAATTCGGAATCGGAATAATGGTGTTCGAGAACGGCTCCCTCGGGCGCTTCGGTCCGCAGGAGCCGGGTCACGTCGTCAAACAGGGCGTTCAGTTCTACCGACTCGCGTTGGGGTTCTACGGGTCGGGCCAGTTGCAGAAACGAGTTGATACGGCCCACGGTACGATCTACTTCGTCGATGGCTTCGCCCGCCATGCGGCGCACCGATTCCGTGGATTCGTTGTCGCCGGTGATGGACTGCATCAGACCCCGGACGATGCCGAGGGGATTGCGGGTTTCGTGGGCAAGGCCCGCGCCGAGCTGAGCGAGCCGTTCCTGCTCGGCTGCTTGCTCGTGCATCCGCCAGAGCTGGGCTTCGAGGGTTTGCCGCCGTTCCCATAGGGCGTAGACGACGCCGGTCAACACGACCAACAGCGCCAGGCCTGCCAGGGCCACGCCCAGCCGCATCCGGGCCGAAGCAATGCGCTCGGTCAGCTCCGCAGCATCAAGGGCGACCGCGATCCGCAACGGTCCCTCCGGCAGATCGACCCAATGTTCGCGGCCCCGAGGCTGACGGCCGATGCCGGGTCCGCGGGGCTCGGTGGGCGGCGGCATGGTTCGATGAAACCGGGCGCACTCGTTCCGGGGCATCCATGTTGCATCGATCCGCGCCTCGGTCCATTCTCCGGGATCGGTCAGAAGCTCCAGCTCGCCGGCCACCATAAACGGTGCGCCGTCTTCAGAGGCAAGCAAAATGGTCAGGGCAGGGGACGTATCCAGGAGACGTTCGAGATACTCGTACAACCGCGCTTCGATGTACTGGGCCCCGTGCCGGGCATGGACGTTGACGCCGGCCTCCACGGCGCCGATGATGGTCAGCGCTTCCCGCGTCATGGCCGTCCGTTCCAGATCGAGGGTGCGGCGGTACTGCGAGATGAGCAACGCGGCGGCGGCGATCACCAAGATAAGCGTCAGCCCGCTCACGGCACATCGCCGCAGCCTCCTGCGGGAAGACACGGAGAACCGGGACGGCGGCTCGGGGTCCGCCGTCCCGGTTGGGGAAATGGGTTCCGAATGGGACATCATGTGACAGTGTTAGCAGCTATTAGTTGCATCCAGGACCGCTGCCGTCCTGAGGGCCGCGCCGCATTCCGCGCCCGCCGCCATTGGCGCGTCCGCGACCGTCATGGGGACCAATGGCCTGACCCGGTCCTTGGCCCTGACCGCTGCCGTCTTGGGCGCCAATTCCCGGGCCCTGGCCACGGCCTTGACCGCGACCCTGCTGGGCTTCGGCCGGAATGGCGATCAGCATGGCCACGACCAACGCGATTGCGATGCTTAGCATCAATGTCTTACGCATGGTGTTATCCTCCTTTGCGTATTCTGCCACAGGCGCGAGGCCCAATGACAGGTTCAACTGGTGTCCGGCCCGCCTTCGGGCCGCTATCTGTATAGAGCAACCGCCATGCCAACAAAAACAGGGCCTTTGGGGCCATTGACTATGCAAATAACGTCGATCATCCCTGCAACTGTGCAACCCTTGCGCAGATGGCATGTGTGTCGGTACATCGGTGGTTGTGAGATCATATATGCATGAGATGGCCAAAGAGCGATAACAGGACTGGGTTTGGAGAAAAGCGGAAGCCGAGACGACGGCTATCGAGCTGTCGTCTCGGCCTGTGAGTGACGATTTATTACAGGAGCTCTATCCCTGGGAAAGCCTGTCGCTAATTCTTGGCGCAATTGGATCGATCACAGCCCGTGTTGGGTCCGCTACCGTCCCGTAGGCCTTGGCGCATTCCGCGCCGAGGTCCATTTCCCATTCCGGCCCGGCCCTGACCGGCTCCTTGACCCAGGCCTTGGCCTTGGCCGCTTCCGTCTTGGGCCTGGATGCGCTGGTCTTGTCCTCGACCGCCTCCGCGACCCTGCTGGGCCTCGGCAGGAATGGCGATCAGCATGGCCACGACCAACGCGATTGCGATGCTTAGCATCAACGTCTTACGCATGGTGTTATCCTCCTTTGCGTATTCTGCCACAGGCGCGAAGCCCGATGACAGGTTCAACTGGTGTCCGGCCCGCCTTCGGGCCGCTATCTGTATAGAGCAACCGCCATGCCAATAAAAACAGGGCCTTTGGGGCCATTGACTATGCAAATAACGTCGATCATCCCTGCAACTATGCAACCCTTGCGCAGATGGGCTCTGCGAGTGCCAATAGCTTGGCGGAGCAAATTGAAACCGGGATAACGGCATAGTGTCCGTCGTCCCGGTTCCAGCTGGGTAGTTTCCGAGGTGCATGACGCCGGGCTAGCGCATGCGGCCGGTTCCATCTCGTTGTCCTTGGCCTGCTCCGCGACCAGGGCCACGTCCCGTACCGTCGCGTGGCGTATCGCCCCGACCGCCGCCATCCCAGAACTGCTCCCGTTCGTCATGGCCATTTTGAGGGGCAACGCCTCGAGCACTTCCATCCTGTGATCGACTACCTTGCCCTGGACCCCGGCCATCCTGCGGAGCCTCGCCGAGAGCCCTGCCATCCTGAGCCTGGATGCCGTTTCCCTCGCCGCGGCCGGTACCGTCCATCGGGGCATCCCCAAGGGCGCTACCATTCAAGGCCGGTTCACCTGCGCCTTGTCCGCGGCCGTCTCGCATTCCATGCCCTTGATCCGGGAGTTCCCGCGTATCCATTACCTGGTCCGATTCCTCTTCGAAGAACCCGCATGCGGGCAACACAACAAGCGCGAGGACGCCTATCATCAGCATACGCATCGTTCGTTTCCTCCTGTTCGTTTTCCGTCATAGGCGCAAAAGCCTATGCCGGAGTTTCATGTCCCGCGGCTCCCAACGGAACCGCTACATACCATCGCGCAATTGTCATGCCGATAAATACAAAGACCGAGGCCACGGCGCGATATCCGTGGCCTCGGTCATAAAACAGGCGCTTGACAAGAACCAGATGTTTGGATCTATTGGGGGCAATTGGGCCCGGTACCATCCCGAAGCCGATGTCGCTGGCGGCCACCGTTTCCCGTACCGTCAGCGGGACCTTGACCCCGGCCGACGCGAGCTCCCTGTCCCGGTCCTTGTCCTTGTCCTGGGGTGGTTTCAGCCTGAATCGATTGCCCTTGGCCCTGACCACGGCCTTGGCCGCCCCGTTGTGCCTCAGCCGGCATAGCGAGTATCATGGCAACAACAAGAGCCGCCGCTATACTCATTATCAAAGTCTTACTCATGGTGTTATTCTCCTTGCGGTATCTTTCTGACGTAACGCCGAAAGTAGATTGCATCGTACTGGGGGATTACCCATTGAGCCTTTTGCTGCTTCATGGGAAAGCCGATGGGTGACATCGAGACGGCATCACTGAAGACGCCGTCTCGATCGTCGAAAAGATGCTTATGTTGTACCCTCATTCGCTAGTTGTTGCAGCGGGGGCCGGTACCATCCTGGGGGCCGACTCGGTGTCCCCGTCCGGGACCCCGTCCGCTTCCGTCTTGAGGGCCGTGGGCGCGTCCGCGACCGTCACGTGGAGCGGCTTCGCCCATGCTGCCATCTCGCGGTCCTTGGCGCAAGCCTTGTCCCGGACCCTGTCCTTCAGCCTCTTGGGCCTCGATGGGCAGCGCCAGAGTCAGACCGGCGACAAGCGCGATTGCCAGTCCTAGAATCAACGTCTTACGCATGGTGTTACCCTCCTTATCGTATGTTGTCTCGGGCCAAAGCCCGATGACAGGTTCAACTGGTGTCCGGCCCGCCTTCGGGCCGCTATCTGTATAGGAGCAACCGCCATGCCAACAAAAACCGGCCCTTTGGGGCCATTGACTATGCAAATAACGTCGATCATCCCTGCAACTGCGCAAGTTTTGCACACCTCAGACCCAAGGGGATCCAATGGCCTTCCAATCCGGCCGTATGCCTTGTCAGGTCCCGTCGTAGTCATCCCAGTAGTCGGTAACCCTGAAGCTGGGCAATGGTCCTTCCCCATTGGCCCAGCGTTTGGCAGCCTCAAACATGTCACGTTCGTCAGACCAAACGCTTAACCACGTCCGATCCCCGATTTTGTCAAAGGCGGTCTTGGCCACCTCTCGGTTTTCATTTCGACAGGCTATGTAAGCCCAATGGTTTAGCCAATAATAGGGAGTTTCGGAACGTTCAATGATGTCGGAGACGGCAGACTCCAGTCGATCCCAGCAAAGATTGAGCTGTTGCTCCATCTCGCCCGTGTCAAAGAGTGCCTGTATTCCGGAAGGCACAATTGCGTACATCCCATCGTTATATTCGGTTCGCGTTCGGTCCACGGCAAATTCGATTAGATCCCGGACGGCCTGATTCGAGCCGCCCCACCGGGGTAACAAGGCGGTGGCACGGGTTGTATAGAGACGGTGATAGGCCGGCTCCACATCAACACCCTCCATGAAGATTTGTTCGGCAAAGGTGGGTCGCGACAGCCCAAGACTCTGGCCGATGATCGCTTCAGTCATCAATTGCCCCAAGGAACGCTCTCCTTCGATTCGCCGCCCCAATCCCATGGCAACCGGGATATAGGTCGCGTACAAATGGGGATCCTTGTCTTCAAACCCACGGGCTGTTTCCAAATGCTCCCGGGCAATTTCGAGATGATGGTAGAACGTTTCCCACCCTTCCGGTGTAACGGTGTGGGCCACACCGCCGCCGCGAGCCTCCCAGGCCAGATTGACGTGCGCATCGGCCAGGGCGATCCGAGCCGTGACCGATTCGGGATAGGCGGCGACCCATTCCTCAAGAAGCCGCGGATAGTTTTCGGTGTGGGTGCAAAATCCCCAACCGCACATTCGGGTGATACTAAAGTAGAAGTCATTTAACCGCCATGTCCCCGACGGATAACGGACGCGATTGGCGCGTAACCAGGCCGCATGCTCCTCGAGTACGTGAAACCGGTGAGTCGCCAACAGCATGGCGATATCGGTGGGGCTATAGGCGCCGTTGTCAAAGGAGATCATATCGAGGGTTTCGCTGCCCTGATAGCGCACACGGATGCGTCTTCCGATTCCGGCCCCCGAACTGGCGTTGCCCACGGTCCGATTCCGGGTATAGATCAGATGATGACCATGGGTGCTAAACGCAATGCCGTGTCCGTTGTTTTCGTTGCAGACATTGTCCTCGATTGCGCCAAAGGCCCCGTTGCCGACGTTGATGCCGTGGCTCTGATTGCGATGGGCCTCGTTACGGCGCAGATCGACTCGGACCGCCTCTCCCCACAGCGATAGGCCGTAGATTCCGTTTTCGTGGGCCGTGCTGTCTTCAATGGCTCCGGTGGCCCTGTCTTCGACAACCATGCCGGCATACTGGTTTCCATTGGCTGTTGTGTGACCAATAGTCAGGTTTTCGACGCCCTCGCGAATGTATATTCCCACGCCCCCGTTATTCGACGAAGTGCAGTGCAGGAGGGAGACCGTATCCGCAACATGCTGCGACAAGAAACCGGCATCTCCATTTTCTATGGTTTCCACGCGCGCGGCTTCCAGCGATTTTCCCTGCCAGATCAATAACCCCGCCATGCCGTTTTCCCGCATGACGCTGTCGGCAACATGGGCTACCAGGCCTTCACCGCCCAAGCTCAGCCCGTGCCGGCCATTGGATGCAAACGTCGTATCATGAATATGCGCTTCGACCGAATCCCCGGATACATAGACGCCGGTCCCTGTGTTGTCCTGGACAACGCAGTTCCTCATCGTCAGGGTTCGGCCTCCTTCAAACCAAATGCCCAACTCGGCTCCATTTTGCACCGTGCATCCGTCAAGACGAACCTCGCCGGCTTCCACCTTAACCACTGCGGCTTCGTCGGGAGCTTCATCAAGGGGGGTGTGCTGAATCTGTAGATTTTCAAGCACCACCTCGCCCTCGGCAACCACGGTGAGCACCGGGCCGTCCGATGGACATCCCTGGAGTATGACCGAGGCATCGGGCGCAGCCCGTACGGTCATCGGTGCCGAAATAACCCCCGGGCCTTCGTACACGCCCTCGGCCAGTTCCAGTACGGCTCCGGCGTCATCAATGTAGGCCTGAAGCCGCCGAGGTGACACGGATTCCTCGCCATAGATACTCCCCGCCAGGGCCAACCCAATCAACAACCCCACCACTACCCACCGATTCATCGCTTCATCCTCCTATTACGTCATAACCACGGTTTTTCCCAAATCTAGGATAGCACGTTATTTATCAGGATACAATCCCCTCAATTTGAAACAATTGGTACCCGTAGCGGCTCATTGATGGCCCCATCCGCGCATCCGCCTTAATGTGTTGGGGGACCAACGATGATGAATCCACGGGAAATAGCCGTTTGGGGTCCTATCGGAGGCGACTGGGGCATTGCCTGTGGTACTATGGATAGAGGCGGATGTGGTGAGGGAAGATTCCGCCCTAGCCCACAGATGGATGGACGCATCAAGTCGAATAGGGTCCACGCGGCCAATGATGGAGAGCAATGCCAAAGGAACGGTTAGTCGTGCTAAACGGCCCGTTGCAGGGGATGTCGATGGAGATTACCGGAGCGCTGACCCTGGGGCGGAGCCACGAAAACAGCCTTCAGGTGAATGATCTGCAGGTCTCCCGGCAGCATGCCGTTATCGAACCGGGGTCGCGGGGAACCATGCTCCGCGATCTCAGCAGCGGAAACGGCACGTTTGTAGGTGGGCATCGCGTGCAGGAGTACCGCTTGTCTCCCGGGGATGTCATCAGCATCGGTCCGGTCGAGATTCGGTATGAAACGGCCCAAACGGAAGCTCCCGAAAGCCCGGAGACCACTAGGAGCGTGGTGTTTCATTCCGGCGAGGCGAGCAGCGTGCAGGCGTCATCGGTAGAGAACGTGTATCAGACCTTCTTCGATGCGGCCCGGCAAAGCGGCATGGACGAACAGCTCCGGTCGGTCCAGTCGCGGTTGGCGGCGGTATATGAAGCGACCCAGATCATTTCGAGCGAACGGGACATCACAAAAGTCCTCGCCCAGGTGATGGACCAGTTATTTTCATTGGTACCGGGACAGAACGGCGTCATTTTGCTCCGCGATACGAACACGGGCGAACTGACCACAGAGTACGTGGTCACGGGGACCGGCCAGAACGAGGTAACCATCAGCTCATCGATCGTTCAGCGGTCCAATGAACAGGGCGAGGCGGTGATTACCTACAACGCCGCCGCGGACGACCGTTTCGATTCGGGTATGAGCATCATCACGCAGAACATCACTTCGGCCATGTGCGTGCCCTTGGCCCATCAGGGCGTCACCCTCGGGGTCATCTACATCGACAACCGCGGGGCGACCCATGCCTTCTCGCAGAGCGATTTGCAGCTCATGGTCGCCCTGTCTCAAGCGGCGGCCATCGCCATTCGCAATGCCCAGTATGTGGCCCAACTCGAACAGGCCTACCAAGACACGCTCATCGTATTGTCCAACGCCATCGAATTGCGCGATCACTATACGGTAGGCCATACGTGGCGGGTGACTCGGTTCGCCATGGAAATCGGCAAACGGTTGGGCTGGGACGAGGAGAAGCTTGACGAGTGCGAGATGGGCGGCATTCTCCACGACGTGGGCAAGATCGCTATCGACGACGCCATCCTGCGTAAACCCGGCGGTCTTACGTCCGAGGAATTCGCCAAGATGAAGGTCCATCCCGAGCGGGGCGCTCGGCTCATGCAAGATGTCGAGTTTCTAATGCCCCTAATCCCCTATGCGTTGTATCACCATGAACGGTGGGACGGCAAGGGATACCCATTCGGTTTATCCGGCGAGAACATCCCGATGGAAGGACGCGTGTTGGCCGTGGCCGACACCCTCGACGCCATGACGAGCAACCGCCCCTACCGCAAGGGCATGGATCCGGCGGTCGCCCTCGAAGAGATACAGAAAATGGCGGGGACTCAGTTCGATCCGCAGATCGTCGAGCTATTGGTCGCCTGCCATCAGGATGGTTCAATCAACCGGATACTCCAAAACTACCACGAACAGGACGGCCATAGCATCGCCTGTCCCTTTTGCAGTACCTACATCACCGTTCCCGAGGACCTCGCGCCCGATATGGAAATTCAATGCGGGGTATGCCATCGACGTATTGTGGTCCGGTATCAAAACGACATGTATTATGGCGAGCTGTTGGCCGAAACGGAACCGCTCAGCTATCAGAGCACGCCGACGGATTCGAGGTCGTCCACGAGGAGCTCGTGCTAATCCGCAATGACCGGTCCGATATCTGAACAGTTCCCCCGGATTAGCGGGATCCTGGTGGACATCCCCGCATTGCGCCGTCTCCGCCACGATTGCGATCCGGCCCACTGCCGCAACCGCACCAGTTGCTGCGCCCAGTATGAAGTGGCCATCACCGAAACCGAGCTCGAACGGGTCATCGGCTGCCTGCCCGAAGTCGAGGTCTGGGCTCCCGAGGTGGTCATGTCCGACGTGTACGAGGAGGACGGCAAAGGGGCTATACTCGACACCGACGAAGACGGGTTGTGCGTGTTGGCCTATCGCCGAGTTGACGGCAGCGTCCTGTGCTCGCTCCATTCTATCGCCCTGGAACACGGACTCGACCCGGCCGAGGTGAAGCCCCAATGCTGTTGCCTCTGGCCGCTGGCCTTGAGCGAGGGCCGCCCGCGAACGTTATCGGTCCAGGACGACGCCTATACTTTCCCCTGCAATCGGCTGCGCCCGCGCAACGCCGCAGGTCTCGACCCGGGCGTGGCCGCCATTCTCCGCTCCTGTTTCGGCGACTCCTTCCGGAAACAGGTCGAGGCGCTGGCATAAAAAAACCGGGACGCCCATGCGTGGACGCCCCGGTTACATAGCATTGAAGGGTTAGTTGGAGCCTCGGCCTTTGATGCCTTTGGTGCTCTTGTCGATGTCTTTGGCCTTTTCCTTCGGACGCAGGCTGCGGCAGGCCGCGCCGGCGCGCCACATCTCGCTGTCGTGAATGGCGGCGAGTTCTTTGCTGAGCCGTTCGCGATAATCCTGGCGGCCGCAGACGGACAACACCCGCTTGGCTTCCTCGCCCGATTTTACCCGCTTGTACAGATCGCGGAAGACGGGCATCACAGCCTTCTTGAACTTGGGTTTCCAGTCGAGGGCGCCCCGTTGCGCCGTGGCCGAGCAATTGCTGAACATCCAGTCCATGCCGTTCTCATCGACGAGGCGGATAAGGCTCTGGGTCAGTTCTTCGACGGTTTCGTTGAAGGCTTCGCTCGGGCTGTGGCCGTTCTTACGCAACACATCGTACTGCGCTTCCATTACCCCCGCGAGGGCTCCCATCAGAATGCCCCGTTCGCCCGTCAGATCGCTGAACACTTCCTTTTCGAAGGTGGTCGGGAAGAGATAGCCCGAACCGATGCCGATGCCCAGAGCCACGCAGCGCTCATAGGCGTTGCCGGTGGCGTCTTGATGAACGGCGAAGCTCGAGTTGATGCCCGCGCCCGAGAGGAAATTGCGGCGCACGGACGTACCCGAACCCTTTGGCGCGACCATGATGACGTCGATATCTTCGGACGGAATGACCTTGGTCTGTTTGCCATACACAATCGAGAAGCCGTGAGAGAAATACAGGGCATCGCCGGGATGCAAATGCTTCTTAATGGTCGGCCACAGGGCCTTCTGGGCCGCGTCCGACACAAGATACTGCACGATGGTCGCCCGTTCGGTGGCCTCTTCGATGTCGAAAAGGGTCTCGCCCGGCTTCCAACCATCGGCTACGGCGCGATCCCAGTCCGCCTTGAAACTCTTGGCCTGACCGATGATCACGTTCAACCCGTTGTCCCGCATGTTCAACGATTGGGCCGGTCCCTGGACGCCATACCCGATGACCGCGATGGTTTCCTTCTTCAAAACTTTGCGCGCTTTGGTCAGGGGAAACTCTTTGCGCATCACGACTTCTTCTTCGACGCCCCCAAAATCAATCTTCGCCATGGTCGTTTTCCCTCCCTAATGGCTTGCCATGCGGTTGCCGCATTTGCTCCGGGATACATGCCGGATACGGCGGAGTGCATGCATTTCGTGGTTGGTTCAAGAATGGGCTCCCCTGGGTGCGAAATAATACCGCCCACCGGCGAGCCCGTGTTTTCCGTGAGAATCTACTATTATGCCTACAATACGCTTTCGTTATCAATCCCGAGGCAAAAAAACCTCATCGCATGGAGACTTCCAGGCCTTCACCATCGAAATTAACATTGACGCTGGCGCGCATATTCGCTTCGTCGCGCACGAAGGCCAGGTAGTTGGTGAGCCGCTCGGCGCAGTTCACGCTGTTGTGGGCCAACACCAACGCCCCCTCGGGCAAGCGATCCCACGCCGCCTGCAGGATATCGTAATAAATGCCCTTGCCTCGGGCCGCGTCGCCGTCGGCATCGAGATAGAGCACCTGAATCTCGTGTGGAAAAGCGGCGACCCAGTCCACGGCATCGGCCGCAATAACCCGGGCCACCCCCGTCGGATCGATGCGGCGGACGTTGCGCTCGGCCCGTTCGGCTTCCTCGGGTTTGATCTCGAGGCCGACCAGATTCATCGCCGTATAGCACGCCCCCGGTCCGACGCCCGCCCCTGCGTTCGAGATGAACGTATTGCCGCAGAAGATGCCGGCGGCGATCATGTTGGCCGGTTGGATGATGGCATTGATGGCGTAGAGCAGCCGTTGCATCCGGTGCGAGATGGCCGTCCAGGGAATCTCAAAATGTTCCTCCACCGCTTTCCGGTGGGCCAACAGTTTGTCGTGGTCGTACTGGATATGAGGCAGGATGCCTTGTTGTTCAAGAAGCCGCAAGGCCTCGTCGACAATGGCGGTTTCTTGTTCGATCGATTCGACCGACACATGGGGGTTCTGATAGTCCATGCGGTAATCCGCCACGTCAAAGCTTTGGTATTCAACAGCCATGTTGTAAAGGTTGCTCCTTTGGGTGTTGCTCGCTCGAGTTAACGGCGAGTCGTTTCATACAGGCCCCAGATTTCCTGAGGCGTCAACGATTGGGCGAATACCTGAACATCGTCCAGGATGCCCCGTACAAAATAGGCGTCGTCTTCTGCCGGGCCATAGCGGCCTTCATAGACCGTTTCGGCGGCGAGGTTCGGCCCGTCGGGGACATATTGTTGTCCCACTAGCTCGCCGTCGAGATAGACCCGCATTTGGTTCCGCCCATAGGTGGCCGCAATATGCTGCCAGCGCCCCGGCGTGACCTGCCCGGAATCGAGCACCCCGATACCCGCCAAGTAGAACCGGAGATGACCGTTGCGAATCTGGAGAAAATAGGCGGTTTGCTCCCAGGCCCCTTTGCATACCAACACGGGCATGCCGTCGAGGTCGTCCAGGCGGACCCACAGGCTCAGCGTAAGCTCGCGCCGGGGATCCCACGCGTCCTGCGCAGGCAGTTGATCCCAACCGCTTCCGCCCAGGGCCAACCCTTCTTCGGCCAACTGGCCCAAGGCGGCGAGGAACTCTTCGTCGTCGTAGCGTATCCGCACGCGGGGCGTCAACGGCCGTTGCGATGGAATGACGCCCGCCCGATAGGACGCCGCGCCGACCTGTCCATCGGGAGCCACTGGAGCTACGGTGTAGGAAACCGACGAATAGGCGCCCGCGTCGTCCGACACTTCGAGGTAGTTGCCGTATGCAGCGGGAACATCAAATGTAGCGACAAACTCTTGCTCCTCGTCGTACCGCGAAATGCGGTAGGCCACCGCCCGGAGATCGTCGCTCTGCCAGCCGAGTATGGCCCGGTTTGCCCGAGTGGACACATTCAAGACCCGCGGCGGCTCCGGAAGCGGCAATTCCGCCACGGTCACCGGACGGCGCGCCTCGGCCGTTGCGCCGGTAGCGAGATTGCGTGCGACGACGGCGTATTCAACTTCCGCGCCCGAAGGCGGATTCAGGTCTTCAAACCACCCATCGGCCACCGTGCCCAGAGTCGCGCCGTCCCGTTGGACCGTATAGACTTCCCCGAGGCGAGGTGTCCAACTCAGGGTAACGCTGTGCCGCTGGTGGCGCACCCGGTGCTGCACGTGAGGCGCTTCCACCGGTTGGGATTCAGCCGGCTCGAGGGGGTCGACATGGGCCACGGCTTCATAGGTAAACCCGCTGACCGTTCGGGTCCGGGTGGGGAATCCCGATGGCCAGACCAGACTCGTACGCAGGCCCGACCGGACTTCGATGCCGAATTCAAAATGGGGTTCGTCGCGTACGGCCTCCGGGAAGTCCAGGGCATAGGTCCCTCGGCCCATCCGGCGGAGTTCCTGTCGCGTGAACCGACCCGTTCCAAGAGGCCGCGCCCGGACATAGACCCGGACCGCATCGAGGTCGACGCCGGTCACGATCACCCGATCGGGCAACACGATCACCGCCGTGTCATCGGCCGTATCGCTCGGCATCGATTCGAGTTGAGCGAGGGTAGCGGCGGGCAAGCCCAACCGTCCGCGCAGTTCGGTCCAGGCCCGGGTGTTCATCAACGCCAATGTGCCCAGGTCTCCTTTGGTGGTCATACGACGGGCATGGGCATGCATGGCGTCGGCCAGGCCGGAATCGCGCACCGCCTGCAAGGCCAGGTCGGTCTGGCCGGAGGCGATGAGGGCGTCGAGAGACCCGCCCGGAGCCAGGTTGCGGGCCGCCCGGTCGAAGGCCAACGCATAGTCAATCGCCCCCAACAGTTCCGTAATGGCCAGATCCTTGCGCGAGGAGGTCCAGCCGGGGATGAACCGCGATGCCAGCGTCTCGGGGATGGCCAAATCCGTCACATCGGTAACCACGTCCGTGACCATGTCGCCGATGACGCCGGGGACCAGATCGGTGACGCGGGTCACCAGGCCCGGCCCGTCCATGGCATTGCGCAAATCCAGGGCGATACGGCGCAGTTCGGCTACGTTGGCGTCGTCGCCGGGGGACCAGTGAAACGGCGCATAGGCATCCTGACCGTCGCCGCCGATCCACCGGTAGCCCAGGGCTTCCAATTCGGCCAGCAGTGCAACGAGTTCGTCGTCGGCCTCGGGGCCGAATAGCTGCCGCGCTCGATCGTCGAGAAAGGCCTCGACCGTAAGCTCCGGTTCCCACGCGAAGCGGGCCATGAACCCCGCCGCATGATCGACGGCCCTCGTGCGCCAGTGCATTCCGAGCAGGCCCGACACGCCCTTTTTATAGGCATCGCGACAGGCCCCGGCGACGCCGTCGAGGGTGGGCTGGGGCATCCAGAGGTCGCCGTCGCGCTCGAGCCACAGGACGGGCCATTCGTCGCGGTCCGAACGGCCGTAGACCTCGCTCACAGCGGGCGTGGTTGTGTGGTTGTCCAGCGCCGAGAACACCACGTCCTCGGGCAATAGGGCATCGAGCCCCGGAAAGGCATCGGTAAACCGAAACCGGTCGTCGCCGCCCCAGCCGCTCACGACCAGACGCACTTCCGGTCGCACGGCTTCGACAATCGAGCGGGCATGCTGAGCGTAGAGGGCGACTCGGACAAATTCGGCCCGGCGGCGCGGTTCGGTTATGTCGGCAAAGGCATCTCCCCAATGGTCAAGGTAGCTGGCCCAAAGGCTTCGGGGAGCCGGCTCCTGCGTCGGGGCGACGGCCTGCATTTCGGGTTGCCAGATCCACAGGAAATCGAGGGCGGGGTAGTCGGCCAGCATGGCCCGGACCCGTTCTTCGAAGACGGCTTGGTTGTGCGGGTCCAACGCATCGCCCGTCAGTTCGAACCCAAGCCCCACTTCGAGACCCCGGCTGCGGGCATAGGCCATCGCATCGGCGAGCAGGGTTTTGGCTTCGCGAATGGCGGCGTTCGCATCGGCCGTAAACGACGGCTCCGCGCCGAAGTGGTCCAGCGCGAAGTAGCTGCCCGTCCCGGCGAAAAAGTCGTCCGTAGGCAAGGGGTTATTGCCCCAACCGGGTTGGGACGTGTTGCGCAGGGGCGCCCCGTAGATCATCTCCTCGTTCCGTTCGAAGGCGGCGAAGGGGTCGTCGTCGTAGGCACGGAACACAACGAGGTTCATGCGCATCCGGGCGAGCTGATCAATGTAGTCCTTGTAATCGTCGAGTTCCCATCCTGTGGGACCGTTCAGGTAGCTGTGCCAGGGCAGCCCGCCGCGAACCGCAAAGGCCGGCGTGTACGACGCGGGCAA